>NZ_JARWLA010000007.1:0-264487 GCF_047445805.1 Rhizobium sp. BR 314
ACGCCACCGATATCCTTCACTCGCATTCCCTCAAGCAGGAGCTGGCCCGGTTGATGGATTGGGCCGAGGCGTGGGGACGTCAGGATTTGGCGACAGATCCTGCCTGACGGCCGCGTTCGGACCGTCAGGCAGGAATGGCTTTGTCGAATTGGCTCAGCTATCCGATTTCAGCTTGCCCGCCGTTGCCCAAGCATCCTTCGAAATCTCGGTAATGATGATTTCCACCGATTCCGGTGGGCAAGCCAGCGTCCCACCGGCTGCAGTTGCCAGCGCTCTTGGAAGGCTTCTTTCGAAGTCCGGGAGGAGCGCTAGCGATTTGGCAGCGTTTGCCTCGGTCATTCTTCGTTAAAGTGTCTCGCGTCGACCTGTCTGCGAGCAAGCCCCGTCCCTTGTTGCGCTCTCAGCCGCAGATTGCGTGGTTGCTGCGAACTGAAAAGGGTCAAGATCGCATAAATGAAGGCACGGCAGGTTCACGAATGTTGTCGATCATGCGCATTCGTTTTGCCAGAAAGTCGTTGTCCGCTCTTGCCGAAGAGGCAGATCCTGTCCGTCCGTGGCTGCAGCCAAATCGTCTCTTCCGGTTCTATGTCGAGCCTATCGTGGAAGACGGCTACGATCGTCTGCTGACCCACGGTCGCCGTTATGTGAGTTTCAGAACCGAGCGGCTCGACGACGACCACGCGTGCCGGAATGCCCACATTTGCCACCGACAAGGTCAAGTATTCCGGCCGTATGCCGTACACGCCCTCCACGCCAATGAGTTCTGCTGCGTCGCCGAGTAGGGGCAACATAATGCCGTCATTCGTCTTGAAGACTGGCCGATCGCCGTCTCTGTCAAAGCACCCGTTCAGGAGGTTCATTGCCGGAGAGCCGATGAAGGCGGCGACAAAGGTGCTTCGCGGATTGTCGTAAAGCTCGAGTGGCCGACCGATCTGCTCGATATGCCCGCCATTCATGACGACGATGCGATCAGCCATTGTCATTGCCTCGACCTGATCGTGCGTGACGTAGATGGTCGTCGTCGCAAGGCGACGGTGCAAGCTTTTGATCTCGGCGCGCATGGCGACGCGAAGTTTTGCGTCGAGGTTGGAGAGGGGCTCGTCGAAGAGAAAGACCTGCGGATTGCGGACAATCGAACGGCCCATAGCAACGCGCTGGCGTTGGCCGCCGGAGAGCTGGCGGGGGTAGCGCCCCAAGAGCTCCGTGAGGCCGAGAATCTGCGCGGCATGCGCCACGCGCTTTTGCTTCTCTTCCTTCGACGCGCCCGCAAGCGTCAGTGAAAAAGCCATGTTTTCGGCAACCGTCATATGCGGATAGAGCGCATAGTTCTGAAAAACCATGGATATGTCGCGCTCTTTGGGCGGCAGGCCGTTGACGACCCGTCCGCCGATGCCGATCTCGCCGCCAGTGATGTCTTCAAGGCCTGCGATCATTCTGAGCAGGGTCGACTTGCCGCAACCCGATGGCCCCACGAGAACGACGAACTCGCCGTCGGCAATCTCGGCGGAGACGCCGTGGAGTATTTCCACGGCGCCGTAGGCCTTGCGTGCCTTAACTATGGTGACTGTCGCCATCATACGCCTCCAATCCGGATTTCGTTCGACGACAAGGCTCCTTCATGGACGAGAAGGCCGACACCACCGTCACGGAAGGCGTCTGAAGATGTATCTTCCGCCGTTACTGAAACGCCATCGGCCTCGAAGGTAATGCGCGCGCCTTCAGCCTTGACCTTCATTGAAATGTTCCTGTCGAATTCGGTCCTGAAGGCCGTTTCGGCCAGCACAGTGGTATCCTCGTCGCGTACCCTGACAATCTGCATCTTGCCGTCGCGCGTCACGCGCGCTCCGTAGTAGCGGCGCAGGCCCTGCGCGCGCACAGCAAGGCCGCCATAATTGCCCAGATGGATCATCACCTGGCCCGACGCCTGATAATCCGTCCATTGCCGGGTGCCATGAATGATGATGCCTTCGCCGCTATTTTGCGAGATGCGGAAGGCGGCTGGGAAACGCTTGGAGAAGAAGCTCGCGCCATTCACCCAAGCCATGCGCCAGAAGTCACCATCGCCGGCCGGCCGCTTCAGCGTCAGTTTAGGCGCTCCGTCCCAACGGAGATAATCGACGAGCAGCCGGCCATCGGCACGCCGCCCGGTGCCGCTCACGGTGATGCCGATCTCAGCGACGGGCTGGCCGTCGACCTCGGGAAGGGCCCATTCGAGAACGGCTCCCGAGCCGGGTTCGATGATAACAGCAGCGGAGTCGATGTCGCTCAACTGGTCGCGCCCGTCATAGACGCGGATGCGCAAGCGCGCTTCGATCGCCCCGTGGTTTTGAGCGTCGGCCTTGACGCGTGCGGTCACCGTCTGCCCCGGATAGACGAGTGGCGTCGCCATCAGATCGTAGGTGCGCATGTCGAGCATTTCGCGTGGCGAAAAAGTCGGCGTCATCACGATGGCGTTTTGTGCTGGCCCGAGCGCTTCGTAGTCAATCGAGAGCGCACGGCCGCTCTCGAACTCCGTATTGCCGACGCGCACGCCGCTTGCCGCGCTGAGGCCTATATGCGGGCGAAAACCCTGCAGGCTCCCGGGGAGCGAGAAGTGAAATTGCGCTCCGTTCTTGGGAGGTGTGAGCGCCTGTTGCCCGCCAAGCTTAAGGCCGAGATTGGTGAGGAAGTAGGCCTGCCGCACGGCATCGTTGACGGAGTTGCCGCCATCAGCCGAGGAAATCAGCATACGGTCGGCGATAGGACCGCGGAAGTCGGGGCCTTCGGTAAGACTATCAAGGCCATTCATGATGCCGAGTAGGCAGCCGACATTGCCGGCGTTGCAGTCGGTATCCCAGCCGGATGTGTTGACAATCATCTGGGCTTTCTGGAAGTCGTGCGGCGCGTAAAGAACCGTCATGATCATCAGCGCGTGATTGGGCATGATGTGGCAATTGCCCGGATACTTATCGTAGCCGTAATTGTCCTCGATCTTCTGGCGTGTGTCGCGCCAATCCGAATGGGCCTTGTGCCAGGTGCGAATGTCGGAGATCAGCCTTGCGATCTGGCTGTCGCTCGGGATCTGCTTCAGTCCTGTATCGATCAAATGATCGATGTCGGATGTGACGAAAGCCTCAGCCTCCATCGCGGCCCACAGCATGGCGGCATAGACCGACTCGCCGTCATGGCTGACCTTTCCGGCTTGCTCGGCAAGTCTTGCAGCGAGTTCCGGTTGACCGGGCGCGACCATCGCCCATCCGTCGATAAAGATCTGCGCGCCGATCTGCTCGGCTACACCCTGACCGTTGGTGGCGATCGAACCGGAGTCCGGAGCCGGCACACCCTTCTTGAGGTTTAGCCAGGCAGTGTGCTCGGTCGAGTTACCATTGCCACCCCACCAAAGGATCGAACGCTCCTCGACGATATAGTTGAGCCAGGCTTTGCCAATCTCTCCAGCCGAAAGATTTGGCTTTATTCCGTAGTCTTCAAGCGCGCGGATAAAGGTGAAGGTGCCGGCGACATCATCGTCGGTAACGACAAGCGGTTGGTTCAAGCGTTCATGGACGTAGTATTCGATCGGCCCCAGCTCTTCCATGATCCTGTGGTAGGTCCACCCTTCGAAAGGGCGGCCGAGATAGACGCCGATGAGCTTGCCCAGGACGCCGGCGTAGACACGTTCAAGATAGTCGTTCGGAAGCTGCATTGCTCACTCCATATAGTCGATAAAATCGTTCAGCCCTTGACGGAGCCGCCGGCCATGCCTTCGATGAAGCGCTTTTGCATGAAGACAAAAAGCACCACGACGGGCACGACAATGATGAGCGCCGCGGCCATGATCTCGCCCCAGTCAGAGCTGTACTGGCCGGACAATAGGAAGAAGGCGATGACAGCGGTCATGTTTTGTTGTTTCTGCAAGAAGGTCGTCGCGATTAGAAACTCGTTCCACGAGTTCAGGCCTATGATCAGCGCCACGGTCAGAATGCCCGGCGAGACGATTGGCAGCATGACCCGCCAGAAGACCTGCCAATGCGTGGCGCCGTCGACGATCGCCGCCTCTTCGAGCTCCTTCGGGACCGCGAGGAAATAGGTTCTGAGCAGCATCACGGCAAAGGGGCTGTAAAGCGCGGTATAGATCAGTGCTACGCCGAAGATGTTGTTGATGAGACCAAGCTTGGCAAAGCCGAAATAGAGCGGAAAGATGTAAAGCTGGATCGGTGCAGTTGTCGTTGCCAACAGATAGAAGGTGAAAATCTTCCAGCTTTTGATCTTGCGCCGCGCGATCACATAGGCGGTGAGCGACGATGTCGTGCAGACGAGCACAATCGTCGTGCCGGATACGATCAGCGAATTGATGAAGGTCTGCGAGAATTTGGCGTGCGTCCAGGCGTTCGCAAAATTCTGCCAGCGGATCGATTGGGGCAATCCGAGTGGATTCTGCACGATCTGTGCCGCCGGTTTCAAGGAGTTCAGAACCAGAAGGGCGATAGGGAAAAGCGCCAGAAAGGCGAAGATTCCAAGAAGAACATAGCAGACCCATAGGGTCAGGCGGCTTTCAACGAGCCTCATTGCTCGCCCTCCTTGGTCTGGACGCGCACATAGAAGAACGTGCCGACGAGCCCGAAAAGGCTGATGACAAGTGCGGCGGCGGCGGCCTGTCCGACGTTCAGGTCGTAGAAAGCCTTTCTGTAGGCAAGCGTCGAAAGCAGTTCGCTGGAAAAGGCGGGACCGCCCTGGGTCAGAATGTAGACGAAGTCGAAAGCGAGAAACGACCAGATGACGGTCATGATCATCATGAGCGTGACGGTCGGACGGATGCTTGGAAGCAGCACGTAGCGCATCATCTGGAGATAGGTCGCGCCTTCGAGGCGGGCAGCTTCGATCTGTTCCTGCGGTACCTGCCGGAGTGCGGCAAAGAAAATGACGCAGAGAAAGCCCCACCAGTGCCACAAATCGACCGTTGCGACGCCGAATAGTGCGATCGGTGGCTGCGTCAGCGGATTGGGAATGGGCAGGCCGTACTTCTTGAGGAGGCCGAAAACGCCGGTGACGGGGCTATAGATCATGCCCTGCCAGATGCGGGCCGTAATCGCGGTCGCAATGACAACAGGGAGAAAGTACACGACCTGGAAGTAATTGCTGCCGCGGCGCACGATCAGCAGCATGGAGGCCGCCAACAACCCCATAAGGATCGGTACGATCAGGAAGACCAGCGTCCATATGATGTTATTGCCGAGCGCCAGCCAGAAGACGCGATCGGCAGCCAGTGCGCGAAAATTATCGAGCCCAGCAAAAGTGGGCGACGAAATGCCGTCCCAGTTGCAGAAGGCGAGCGCCACCGTCAGCAAGGCGGGCACGAGAACGATGATGATGTTGATGACCATCGTCGGAACGAGATAGAGTCGGTGCATATTGTCCTCCGGGGGAGGGCGGCGCCTTATGGGCCGCCCTGCGGCCAGATCAAGTGCGGGCCGGAACCGCCGGCGCCTTACCGGCGTCGCGTTCCTGCTTGAAGGTCTCGTCCAGCCTCTTGAGGAAGTCTGCCGGCTTCGTCTTCTTCAGCCAGACCTCTTCCATGCCGCTGACCAGATAGGTGTCTGTGGCGGGCGGAAGGAAGGTCCAGGTCGTGTAGCCGTATTTGCCGGCGCCGACTGCGGCCGCCAGCTGCTTCATCGCATCCTCATAGAGAGGCAGTACCTTGTCGGAAAGATTGACCTTGGAGAGATCGGCAAGCGGAAGGTTCCATTCTCCCTGCCAGACCGAGTTCATCTTGCTGTAGTAGTCGTCCGTGAGCATGTAATCGAGAACGGCGGCGGCACCATTTGAATTGCCTGACTTGGAATTGATCGACAGTGTCGAGCCGATGCCGAGTGCGAAGATTGGATCGCCTTTCTCGCTTGGGAAGCCGACGAAGCCGGGTTCCGCATTATTCTGCGGGAAATAGGTCTGCACGTTGGTGAAGTTCCAGGTACCGGTCGGTGCCATGCCGGCTTGGCCGGTGGCGATCTGCGCAAAGGCCTGTTCGAGCGTCAGCGAGAAATAATTGTCGCCGAAGTAACCCTTGTCCCACCACTCCGCGAGCTTATCGATCGAGTGGATAAAGGCGGGATCGGTCCAGGAAATGGCGCCCGTCAGCGCCTTATAGACATTCTCAGGTCCCGCAATCGAGTTGAAGGCGATCGAAACATAATGCTCGTTGGCTGGGCGCCAGTCGGCGTTGCCGGCGCCGAAAGGGGTGAGGCCCTTGGCTTTCATCTCATCGGCAAGCGCCTCAAAGTCGCTGATCTTTGTCGGAACCGTCCATTTGTTCTGATCGAACAGGGTCTTGTTGTAGAAGAGGCCAAGCGTTTCGTATGTCTTTGCCAGTGCGTAGAGCTTGCCATTATATCGGCCAAGATCAAGGAAGAGCGGCAGCAGGCGTTCGTTCCAGCTGTATTTCTTCGCGTAGTCGTCAAGCGGCATAAGCTGACCGGCCTGCGCCATCGCTGCAACATAACTCGGGCCGGCTGTGAAGACGACATCGGGGCCGGTGCCGGCAAGCATTGCGACGCGCAATTGCTTGTCAAGATCGGAGCCGCGGAAATCGATAGTCAGAAGTTCGTCTGGGTGCGCCAAATTGAACGGATCGATCAGGATGTTCTTGAGATTCTCCTGATTCTCTGGCGAGGCTGATTCATACCAGAAGGATATCGACTTCTGATCCGCCGCAAATGCGAAACGGGACATGAGTGGCAACGCGGCCAAGCCCAAGCCGGCTTTCAAAATTGTACGTCTATGCATCGGTTTTCTCCTCCCGATTTGATTTTTATTCTTTGCTCGTCGAACCCCTGACGATGAGATCGAAGGGCATTTCAACGGCGGTTCCAGCACCGGTCTTCTCCCCGCGCAGACGTTCCATCAGCGTCTGTGCGGCGCGTTCTCCCATTTGCCATTGAAACTGTGCGACCGTTGTCAGCGTTGGGGTCACGAGCTTGGCAGCGGAAATGTCATCGAAACCCACGACGGCGATATCGTCGGGAATGCGGATACCGTGCTCGCGGAGCGACTGCATGACGCCGATCGCCATCAGGTCGTTGGCAGCAAAAATGGCCGTCGGCTGGAAATCGCCGCCGAGAATCCGGCCCGCGGCACGGACGCCGCCCATCTCTGAAAACTCGTCGTCGATGACGACGTGCTCAGGAAGGGTGTGCTTTGCAAGCGCCGTGCGATACCCGTCGATTCGATGCGCCTGTGGGCCGCCACGGCCCGCAACAAGCGCGATGCGCGTATGACCGAGACCCAGCAAGTATTCAGTTACGCTTTGCGCGGCCGCGCGGCTGTCGACGTAAATATCGTCAACAGGGATGTCCCCACCACCCTTCTTAGACGATTCGATTCTCACGATGGGAACGCCGGCCTCCGCCAATGGGTTGAAGTCCTTGGCCTTCAGCGTGAAGAAAACGCCGATCACGCCGTCGACGCGACCTTGCCTCGCCCAATCGAGGAAATGGCGTTCGCGCTCGGGGGTGCCGTCCGTGTTGACGGTGATCACATCGTAGTTCTGGCCGTCAGCGATCGACTGAATGCCTCGGATCAACGACGGATAGAATGGGTTGGTGATGTCCGGGACGATGCAGGCAATGGTCATCGAGCGGCTTGTCTTGAGCGCTTGCGCAAAGCGGTTTGGCACATAACCAAGGTCCTTGGCCGCCTTCGTGATGCGCGCCCAGGTCTCCGCGGGAATGGATGCTCCGCCGCCGCTGAGCACCATGGAAACGGTTGCTTGTGAGACGCCAGCCGCCTTCGCGACATCCTTTTGTGTTGCTCGTCCGTTTGTCATCATTGATTACTTATACGTATTAGTGATACGTATCAATAGGTCGGCCGCGCACCGGTGTCAAGCGTGACGTTGGTGATTTCCGCTAGGAACTGACCCGGAGTGGGAGTGGGCTTTTCGGGCTGGACCAGCGAGGGCTATGGAGTGATCGAGATGGCGTTACCGAGCGTGATCCGACACTGGCATTTTCGAGGGCATGTATCGATCGGGGAGATTTGCCGCAGGACCGGCCTGTCCCGGAATACCATCCGCAAATATCTGCGTGCCGGCGGCATGGAGCCGTAGTTCAAGGTGCCGGTGCGGCGGAGCAAATTTGATCCGTTTGCTGATCGGTTAAGTCGCACCGATAAATGGCGATCAATCGCATTGCAAAACCTTCTGAGGAACATTCGCTGGGATCGAACCAAGGCCGCTCGGTGACAAAATCGAAAAACCTTTCAAGGATTTCGAGATCCTCAGACAGCAGCTTGCCCCTACGAAGCAACCTAATCGCTCCATGATTGTCCAATCATGTAAGTCAATGTCGTATCGCACCGGTCGGCGGCATTGCGCGGGGGATTTCTGCTCGCGATTGAGGGATGGAGGCTACGGGGTAGCGAACGCTTGCTCGTCATTTGCTCCCCTTGGAGGTCTTGAGGCGCAAGCCAATTCCTGACCGGGATCTTGCCAGTCTCAGGTCATGGAATCGGCTTGTATTCGATGATCAATGTCCCGCCGAGTTTCCAGGCGACCGCGGCCCGCATCATCTTTGGTATACCACCCCTCTCCCATCGACCTCGCGATTTACGAGGCAGTTAGGAAGAGGAAATCTCAGGATTCCGAAAGCGATCGGATGCGACTGCGACACCAATTTCTCAGGCAACCAATGATTTAGACAGCCGTAGAAGTGTCGGATCATCCGGATACGGCTCGACCGTGAAGCCCATATTCTGCTCAAGCTCAACCGCGTCAAAATTGCTTCGGTCTTCGATGGACTCGATTTCATCCAGACCTCGGTCCTTGGCCTCTTGCACCATCAAGCCCAGAAGTTCCCAACCGAGTCCGTGACCCTTGAAGTCGCTGCGCACGGAAATGGCGACTTCGGCTCGTCTCTTCCTACGGTCGCAGGCTAGAACGGCTGTTGCGACTGGTGTCTCCGTATCTTGCGCAAAAGCGATGTAGCTTTCCACGGAGCTGTGATCGACACCAATCAGATCTGCGATCTGTTTGCGGGAGACATGCTTGATCGCTGATAAGAAGCGGAAGCGGAGATCTTGCGGGCTGACGTGGTCGAAAAGTTCAGCCAGAAGCCCTTCATCGTCGCTGGCGGCTGGTCTGACTAAGATCCGTAGGCCGTCGCGCGTTGTCACATTCCACTGCTGTTCCGACACGATTATTTCCTCCAATCCAATGGTACTGCCTTTCGATTGCCAGTCTGGCGATCGGCCATGAACTTAAGCTTGCGGATGATGCCCGCATTGACCGGAATCAAACTGCGTGCCGCAAGTAACAGGAACTCGCGCTCCGGTGGGTCGAAGAGATCGAGTTCTCCGGTGCCGAGCGAATGCGTGAGAGTGGCGTCAGTTGATTTTCATCTGGCGCGCCAATTCGAAACGGTCGATTGCAGACTATTGCGAGTGAAGCGTCGGGCCATCGATCTCGATCACTCGCCTGACAGAACCGACACGGCCTCATCGGCAATGATTTGCTCCTCGTCGGTCGGGATTACGAAAGCTCTAGTTTTGCTTCCAAGCGTGCTGATGACTGGCGCATTAGAGCTGTTCTCATCAGCGCCGAGATTCAATCCTAGCCATCGCAGACGGCTGCAGATTGCGGCGCGGATTTCCGGCTGATGCTCGCCTATCCCGGCGGTAAAAACGAGGCCATCGAGGCCGCCGAGAGTTGCCGTCATGCGGCCGATTTCCCCTGCAATACGTAGGGAAAAGAGGTCTACCGCCTCGGCTGCCTCACTGCGCTTGTCTCTAAGAAGATCGCGCATATCTCCGCTGATTCCCGATACCCCCAGCAAGCCAGACCTGTAGTAGAGCATCTCCTCAAGGTTTCGAAGCGTCCTGCCGCTCGCTCCAAGTAGATAAAGCAGCACGCCTGGATCGATAGTGCCGCAGCGGGTCGCCATCGGGATTCCGTCGAGCGTTGAAAATCCCATGCTGCAATCACGGCTTTCACCGCCGTCGAGGGCGCACAGGCTGGCGCCGTTGCCGAGATGGGCGACAATGACTTTGCCTGCGGCAACCTCCGGAGCCAGATTGCGCAGCTGTCGGGCAATAAATGCATAGGAGAGGCCGTGAAAACCATAGCGTTTGATGCCTCGATCGTGCAATGCCCGAGGAAGTGCAAATCGGCGTATCAGGTCGCTTTGAGTTGCATGAAAGGCCGTATCGAAGGAAGCAGTCTGTGCGAGCGCCGGCCGCAGATGTTTCATCGCACGGATCACTCGCAGCGCTTGTGGCTGGTGCAAGGGCGCGAGGGCGACCAGCTTGTCCAATTCGTCGATGTTGGCATCATTGAGAACAACAGGTCCTGCGAAACGATCGCCACCGTGAACCACGCGATGTCCGATAACGCGAACTGCCGCCATATCGAAATGTGCCGCCAGCACTTCGAACAGTTCTGCGATGACGGCCCGAAAGTCTTCTCCTCCCTCAGCCTCCAGGCGAGTGTCGAACGCAGTCGGTCCTTCGATGAGGTGAAAGGTGAGAGGTCTTCTGCTGAAATCCACCAGTCCCTTGCCGATACGCCGCGCGCCGTCCGCGTCAAATTGAAAGAGACCGATCTTCAGTGTGGAGGAGCCGGTATTGAATGTGAGAAGTAGGTTCGTATTCGGCATGATTCTTCTGTCCGTTTGAGAGTACACGTCAAGGAATTGCCGAAAATGATTCGTGGGGTAGGGCACCCTCATCGGAACTGGCCAAAATGCGCATTGCCTGACGACTATCGTCAATTTGCGGCAAGCTGCTGCCGTTCGCTTTGACCCAAGTCAAGCTGGCGAATGCCCGTAATTCCTGTCCGGTTGCTAATCTTGACGAAGATCAATGTGGATTTTCGTTCGTTGCGTAAGCTCACACCCATCGAACAACGAGTTCAAACAGGAGATGTGACCATGCAGGCCAAGACCATTCTGAGCGTCATCGGCGTCGATCAAAACGACGGCGATCTGCACTCTGCAATCGAGTTGTGTCGGGAGTCGAAGGCTCACTTGTCTGTTCTGGTGACAGCCCTTGCTGCTCCTCCGATCGGTGGATACGGCGAGGTGACATCCACGGTTTGGATCGAAGAGCGCGAGCGTCAGACGGAAAGTCTCGGTCGAAAGGTCGCAGCCACCAAGGCCGTGCTGAAGGCAGACGATATTTCGTTCGACGTGACCAGTCTCTTCACGGAATACGGATGGGCGGAGAATGAAATCGGAGAACGGGCGCGGTATGCCGACCTGACATTGATCGGTGGCGGCTTTCTGACCGATGACGATATGCGGCAGGAAATTCTGAACGGAGCCCTGTTTCGATCGCCGGCACCGATCCTTCTCGTGCCGAAAGGATATGCGGCCTCCCTTCGCCCCAAGACGGTGCTGATCGCATGGGACAGCCGCAACGAATCAAGTCTGGCGGTTCGTGCTGCGATGGAGCAACTGACTGCTGCCGACGGTGTATGCGTTGTCATGGTCGATCCGTCCGCGACAATCGGCCGTAACGGCGAGGAGCCCGGAGCTGATATTGCAACCTTCCTCGCAAGACATGGAGTCCGGGTTTCCGTTGATATCCTGTCGAGCGGAGGCCGTGCTGTCGCGGACATTCTGCGTCAACATGCAGTCGATATCGGTGCCGAGCTGATTGTGATGGGTGCTTATGGGCATTCGCGGGTCCGTGAGTGGATTTTCGGGGGGACGACCCGCTCGATGCTCGAGCAGGCGCCTGTTCCCCTGATGATGACACGCTGACACCAATCGGCGCGTGGCTCGGCCGACAGGCGCGGCCTACTGTTTTCATCCGCAGAAAGGAAGATGCACGGTTGGCACCGATGTTATTGCCGAGTTGCGGCCGGATCGGATCGCGTAAGCCTATGCCCTTGTGAAGGCAGCAGTTTCAATCCTTGGAATGGTGGTATGGCGCCGGATGCCATCCTGCGCCATGCCAACGCGAAATCCTCGCTGTGGTCGCGCCGGCCCTTATTGCATGCATTCGTTCGCGGGCAATCCGGCTGATGTTCAGGCAAATTAGTTTCTGGAAGCAAAATCCTGCCAATTCGGGAGCTGATGCATAACAATGGCCGACTCTACCGATCGGACCATGGTGTTGGGCAACGACAAAGATCCGTGAGGCTTCGTTTGAGGCAGGCCGGTCCATTACCTTTTCGCGGTGAGTACGTAGCCGACACCCCGTATCGATTTGATCAGTTGCGGATGTGTCGGGTCGATCTCGATCTTCTTGCGCAGTCGCGCGATCTGCGCGTCAATCGTTCGATCATAAACCTCCAGATTCCGGCCGCGCGTCGCCTCCATGAGGAACTCGCGGCTGAGCACCCGCCCGGCATGGCGCGCGAACACAACCAGCATGTCGAATTCACCGGTAGTCAATTCGATTTCGCTTTTTTGTGCTGACAGAAGCTGCCGCTTGCCGATATCGAGATGCCAGCCTTCGAAGCGAAGGACATCGCCGGGTTCGCTATCCGGAGCCTTTGGCACAGGCTGGCGTCGGCGCAGAATGGACTTCAAGCGAGCATGCACTTCCCGAAGATGAAAGGGCTTGGCGATATAGTCGTCAGCGCCGACTTCAATCCCGACAATTCTGTCGACTACATCGTCGCGACCAGTCAGCATCATGATCGGAATGTCCGACTGCCCGCGAATTTCGCGGGCAAGATCCAGTCCGTCCTCTCCGCCGGGCAGGACCCAGTCCAATAGGATGATATCGAAACTCTCTTGCTGCAAAGACGCGCGCATCTCCGAACCGCTGGATGCCGTGCGCACGACATATCCTTCATCCTCAAAGTAGCGTGTCAGCATCTGCCGGATTCTGGGGTCGTCGTCCACGACCAGAAGATGTTCGCGCCGCTGTTGATCCGGGGCCATTGCGTGAGTTCCAGTAAACACGGGCTGTGACCTGTGACAATCCGTTACAAAATCGCACATTCTCTAACACGCGCGGCATTCGGCTGTCACTCGCAAGCCGCCATTCTACCCGCCAACGGAACAACATTTGAGAAGGATTGTCATGTTGTCGGCGAATAGCGTTGAACAAGTTCAGACTTACAACGACGTTGTTGTTGCTTTCGAAGCCGAACCACTCTGCCTCCAGTCGTTATTCTCAAAGCAGCCACTGGAGCAATTGGATGCCGGCAGAACGCTATTCTTCGAAGGCGATCGGGCAAAACACCTTTTTGAACTTGTGGAGGGGGTGCTGCGCATTTTCAAGATCATGGCGGATGGCAGACGCGTCATAACGGGCTTCTTCTATCCTGGTGATCTCGTCGGCGTGTCTCTCCGCGACCGCTATCTCTATAGTGCCGAAGCCGTAGTCCCCGTGAGTGTACGCCGCTTTGGCCGGCGAGCCTTCGAGGACACTGTATGCAGTTCGCCGCAACTAAGGCCGCAACTCCTCGCCCGCCTCTGCGACGAGATGGCGACCGCTCAGGACCAAATGGTATTGTTGTCCTGCAAGAACGCTGAGGAGCGCGTTTGCAGTTTTCTGTTGAAGCTACTTCGGCGTAAGCAAGGGCAGGATCGTTCATGCAGTGTCGTGGATCTTCCGATGACCCGCCTCGACATCGCCGACTATCTGGGTCTTACGATCGAGACGGTTTCCCGTAGCATGACGAAGCTGACGTGTAAGGGTATCATCGCCCCGGCGGGCCGCCATTCTATCTGCATTAAAAAAGCGAGCATGCTTGCACATCTGGCGGGGGAAGGCGATGAATGCGACGATGGCTATTCGTCTGTCATTTCCTTGGACAAGGCTCGGCGGCGCCACTAACCAGTTGAAATTGGAAGTTCCATGAACGATCAGCCGACAGGCCAGCAAGCCTCAGAAACCAGGTTGGACGAAATCGCACAGATCCTCGATAGCGCGAATATTGTCGTGCACAACTTCGATGGAATCATCCGGAGATGGACGACGGGATGCGAGCGGCTCTACGGCTGGACTCAACAGGAAGCTGTCGGCCGCGTGGTTCATGAGTTGCTGGCGACTATTTTCCCGGAGCCGCTCGAGGAAATACGCGGTAAGGTCGGTCGGCAGATTGCCTGGCAGGGCGAGCTTGTGCATCGCCATAAGGATGGCAAGCCCATTACTGTCGCGAGCCGTTGGGTTTCGGCATTCTCAACCGATCGGGACCAGCAAGTCATCATTCAGACCGATAATGATATCACTCACTTAAAGCAGATCCAGGCGGATCTGGCCGAACGTGAGGCTCATCTACGCTCGATCCTCGCGACCGTCCCTGAATCGATGATTGTTATCGACGAATCGGGTTTGATCGCGTCGTTCAGTACCGCTGCGGAAATGCTGTTTGGATACTCGGTAGACGACGTGTATGGAAAGAATGTTTCCATGCTCATGCCTTCGCCAGATCGCGAGGCCCATGATGGATATCTCTCCCACTATCTGACAACCGGCGAGCGCCGCATCATCGGTTACGGCCGCGTCGTCAGCGGGCAACGCAAAGATGGTACGGTCTTTCCAATGGAGTTGTCGGTCGGCGAGGCGGTCGCCAATGGCAAGCGGATATTTACCGGCTTCGTCCGGGATCTTACGAGCCGCCACAAGATCGAAGAGGAGCTTCGGCAATCGCAAAAGATGGAAGCCATCGGCCAATTGACCGGCGGCCTGGCCCATGACTTCAACAATCTTCTCACCGTCATCAGTGGCAACCTGGAGATGATCGAGGCGCGGCTACAAGATTCAAAGCTGCTGTCGCTGGTTTCGGAGGCGCAGGCAGCGGCCGAGGACGGGGCGAAGCTCACCGCCCAACTCCTTGCCTTTGGCCGTCGCCAGTCCCTCAATCCGAAGCTTATGGACGTAGGCAGATTCGTATCCGGCTTTTCTGATCTCTTGCGTCGCACTCTGGGCGAGGCAATCGAATTGCGAACGATTGTTACCGGCTCCACAAATGAAGCGTTGGTCGACGGCTCGCAGCTGCAGAATGCCCTCCTCAATCTTGCGATCAATGCGCGTGATGCGATGCCGCGCGGCGGGCTTTTGACGATCGAGATTTCACGCCTGCGGCTCGATGCCGACTATGCACGCATGTATCCGGAGGTCCGAACCGGCGAATACGTGCTGATCGCAGTGACAGATACCGGCGTCGGCATGTCGAGCGAAACGAAGGAGCGTGCCTTCGAGCCGTTCTTTACCACAAAGGGGATGGGCGCGGGCACCGGTCTTGGCCTCAGCATGGTCTACGGCTTTGCGAAGCAATCGGGTGGTCTTGTCCAGCTTTATAGCGAGATCGGTCAGGGGACGAGCATTCGCATTTTCCTGCCAGCTCAACAGGTGCATTCGCCAATCGAGCAGGGTCGTGTGGACGACGACAGGAAGCTTGAGATTCCAAAGGGCTTCGAGCGGATCCTCGTCGTCGAGGATGACGTTCGCGTTCGTCGCGTCACCGTCTCCCGCCTCCTCGATGCCGGATACAGTGTCATCGAGGCAAGCAATGGAACCGAGGCTCTGGCCCTTTGTCAGGAGAACCAGGACATTGCATTGCTGTTTACCGATATCGTGATGCCTGGCGGCATGGCTGGGGATGAACTTGCACACAAAATCCGGGCAATGCGCCCTGAAATCAAGGTGCTATTCACATCCGGCTATGCCGAGCCCACGATTGCTGGTCGCGAGCTCGCAGAAGCCGGCAGCTGGCTGAAGAAACCCTACACCGCCCGCCAGCTTGCCATCCGTCTTCGAGAACTCCTTGATTGACTGTCTCCTTCAGACAGCAGCGCTGTGGCGCGCTTTGGAGGCCTGTAAGTAGCGATCGAAGCGGGAGGCGATAACACGGACGAAAGGCAATCCTTCGGCGCTCACCGAAAACACATCTCCGTCAAAGGAAACCATCGCACCTTCCGACGTAGCAATTCGCGCTGTCTCGACTGGCAACGAGCCGAGGTCACCTCCGAAAGCTCGCTTCAGATCGTTGATGGAGAAGGAAAAATTGCACATCAGGCTCTCGATCAACCTGCCGATGATGCGGTCGGAGGGTGAAAGTTCGAAACCGCGGGCGGTGGCGAAGCTACCGCCCCTTACGCTTCGAATATAGTCAGCGGTGGAAGTCGTGTTCTGGATATAGCCCTGCGGCAGCTTCCCGATCGAAGAGGCCCCGAGTCCGATTAGTGTCTCGGCTTCGTCTGTCGTATAACCCTGAAAATTGCGCCTCAGTCTCCCCGCGGCAGCGGCATTTGCGAGGCTATCGCTTTCGAGGGCGAAGTGATCTATCCCGAGAGGGACATATCCGGCGTCAGCCAATCGAGCCGCACCAGCCATTACCATGTCGAACCGCGCAGCAGGCCCGGGGAGACTATCCTGATCTATCAGGCTCTGGTGCTTTTTCATCCAGGGCACATGTGCATAGCCAAACAATGCCAGTCGGTTTGGCCGCATCGACAGGGCAAGATCTACGGTCCGCAGCAATGTCTCTGTTGTCTGCAGTGGCAAGCCGTAAATGATATCAAGGTTGATCGAACCGATCCCGGCGTCGCGCAATGACTGAACGACAAGCTGCGTTTGCTCGAGACTTTGCAGCCGATTAATGGCGTGTTGAACATGGGGGTCGAAGTCCTGAACGCCGAGGCTGGCGCGCGTCATACCAAATCGGCGCCAAGCCTCGAGTTTTTCACCGTCCACATTGCGTGGATCTATTTCGATGCTGATGGCACAATCCGGATCCAGATCGAAAGCATTATCGAGCTTTGCGCGCAAATTGGCGATATCGGCAGGTTCGATCATCGTGGGCGAGCCGCCTCCGAAATGGATGGCGTTCACCCGCCGTCGATCTGAAAATGCGGCCGCCGTGAGCGCGATTTCCGCTCCAAGTGCATCCAGATATTCCGTGACGGGATCGTAACGTCTTACTTGCTTGGTATGACAGCCGCAAAACCAGCAAAGCCGATCGCAAAAAGGTACATGCAGGTAAAGTGAAACGGGATTTTCTGGATCGGTCTCACTTAGCCATTCGGCATAGCAGGCACGATCGATCCCCGCATGAAAATGCGGTGCCGTGGGATAGCTGGTGTAACGCGGTACGGGTTGGGTGTAACGGGCAAGCCTATCGATGGTCACTGGACGTTTCTTTCAATGGATCTGCTTCAGCGGTCGACAGCCGGGCGGTATGCCCGGCTGCGTGTGCCCTACTCGTGCTTGCCTTGCATGACTTGATCATCCATGAGCTCATACCACATGGCGTTGAGGACGGCGAAAGCGGCTGCGAGGGGGAGGCCGAGGAGCCAGGCGAAATACCACATGCGAAGTCTCCTTGAGGTTAGTAGGCGTGACCGCCCTTGTCGTTGACCGTCTCGGCATCGACCTTGCCCCAGAGCACGCGGTAGACCCAGGCGGTGTAGGCCAGGATCATCGGCAGGAAGATGATGGTGACGACGAGCATGATGAACAGCGTCATGTGACTGGACGAAGCATCCCAAACCGTCAGGCTGGATCGCGGATCGAGCGACGACGGCAGAAGGAAGGGGAACATCGACAGGCCCACCGTCGAGATGATGCCGAAGATCGCGAGTTTGCTGAACAGCAGCACGGTCACTTGCCGTCGTCCGAGCAGGGCGAACAGCGCGCCGGCCGTGCCGACAAAGCCAAGGACCGGRGCCACGATCATCCAAGGATGAGCGCTATAATTGGCAAGCCAGGCTCCCGGACTATGTTCGGCCGTCTTCAGCAACGGATTGGACGGTCCGGCCGCATCGATTGCGCTGGAGATGCGATAGCCGTCTATATCAATCCAGAGGAACAGMCCCCCCAGAGCAAAGAGCACGATCACCGCCAGCGCGGCAATGCTGCCATAGCGACGGGCGCGCTCCGCGACGATCCCATCCGTCTTGACCTGAAGCCAGGCCGCACCGTGCATGGTGAGCATGGCGACGGACAACAGGCCGCAGAGAAGCGCATAGGGGTTCAGCAGTGCGAAGAAGGATCCTTCGTAATAAATGCGCATGTCTTCGTCGAACCGGAAAGGGACACCTTGAAGCACATTCCCGACCGCTACGCCGAAAATCAGCGAGGGAACGAAGCCGCCGATGAACAAGGCCCAATCCCAGCCGGCCTTCCAGCCGTCGCCGTCGCGCTTCGAGCGATACTTGAAGGCGACGGGCCGCAGGATCAACGCGAACAGAATGGCGAACATGGCAAGATAGAAGCCGGAGAAGGACACGGCGTAGAGCGGCGGCCAGGCGGCGAAGACGGCGCCACCCCCGAGGATCAGCCAGACCTGATTGCCTTCCCAGGTCGGACCGATCGCGTTGATGGCGATGCGCCGCTCCGTATCCGTCTTGGCAACGAAGGGAAGAAGCGTGCCGACGCCGAGGTCGAAACCGTCGGTTACGGCAAAGCCGATCAGCAACACGCCGAGYAGCAGCCACCAGATGACGCGTAAGGTCTCGTAATCGATCAATTCATGCAGGATCATGGCAGGTCACTCCGCGGCCGGAACGAGGTTTTCGGAAATCAGCTTCGCCTCCGGCTTTTCGTCCGGATCAGGCCCCTTACGGATTGCCTTGATCATCAGCATCATCTCGATGACGATGAGGACGGTGTAGAGCGCAGCAAAGCCGAGGATCGTCAGCAGCACCGTGCCGGCGCCGAGATTGGAGACGGCCGCAGCCGTCGGCAGCACGCCTTCGATGATCCACGGCTGGCGGCCGAATTCGGCAACCACCCAGCCGAGTTCGATGGCGACCCAGGGCAGCGGGATTGCAAAGACGGCAATGCGCAGCAGCAGCGGATATCTGTCRAGCTTGCGGCGGGCCGACAGCCAGAAGAACACCGTCGTCAGCAGGATGAAGAACATGCCGAGCCCGACCATGATGCGGAAGGACCAGAACAGCGTCGGCACATGCGGAATGGTATCGCGCGCCGCCTGCGCGATCTGTTCTTCGCTCGCCTGACGCGGATCGTTGACGTAGCGCTTGAGCAGGAGTGCGTAGCCCAACTGATGCCCGATATCCTCGAAGGACGTGCGGGCTTCCGCCGTGGCGACATCCTGCGAGGCATCGCCTGGCGCTGCTGGCTTTGCCGTGCGGATCTTCGTCAGCGCRTCATAGGCCTTGATCCCCTGACGAATATTGTCCTTGGCTTCCTGCTCGAGCTTGTCGATACCGGGGATCTCCGTCGTCAGAGACCGGGTACCGATCAGGCCCATCACCCAGGGAATATGCACGGCGTAATGGGTCTCGCGTGCTTCCTGATCCGGAAAGCCGAAGGCGGTGAAGGCGGCCGGCGCCGGCTCGGTCTTCCACATGCCTTCGATCGCCGCCAGCTTCATCTTCTGATGTTCCGTCGTCAGATAGCCGCTCTCGTCACCCAGGACGACCACCGAAAGGGCGGAGGCGAGACCGAAGGAGGCCGCAACCGTCATCGAGCGCTTYGCCAGTTCGACGCTACGCCCCTTCAGCAGATACCAGGCCGAGACGCCCAGAACGAAGACCGAGGCACAGACGTAGCCGGCCGAAACGGTATGGACGAATTTGGCCTGAGCCACCGGATTGAAGACGACGTCGAAGAAGCTGACGATCTCCATGCGCATCGTCTGCGGATTGAGCGCCGAACCGGCAGGATTCTGCATCCAGCCATTGGCGATCAGGATCCACAAGGCCGAGAAGTTGGAGCCGAGCGCAACAGCCCAGGTCGCAACAAGATGCCCGACTTTGGACAGCCGGTCCCAGCCGAAGAAGAACAGGCCGACAAAGGTCGCCTCGAGAAAGAAGGCCATCAAGCCTTCGATCGCCAGTGGGGCGCCGAAAATATCGCCGACATAGTAGCTGTAATAGCTCCAGTTCATGCCGAACTGGAACTCCATCACGATGCCGGTGGCGACACCAATCGCGAAATTGATGCCGAAGAGCGTCCCCCAGAACTTCGTCATCTGGCGCCAGATCTGCCGGCCGGTCATGACATATGTCGTTTCCATGATGGCAAGCAGCACCGACAGGCCAAGCGTCAGCGGCACGAATAAGAAGTGATACAGCGCCGTCATGGCAAACTGCAGGCGCGATAACGCCACGATATCAAGTTCCATAGTCTTTCTCCCACCCCCTACGGTGTGTCTGACAGGAAGGCGGCGCCATTCGACGCGCCGCAAGCATGTTGTTTACCCCTCAGTCCGGCCGAAGCCGGTCGAGAAGCATTTCGAATTCCGGCGTGCCGCGGAGTGCGCTGCCGGCAATGCCGCCGGCCTCCAGAAGCACGATGCGGTCGGCCAAAGTGGCTTCCCGGCGAATATGAGTGGCAATGACAAGGCTGCGTCCAGCGGCGGCCGCGGCCAGGCCGTCTAGCACCGCCTGCGCCGTCGTTGCATCGAGGCCCTCCGTCGGCTCATCGAGCAACCAGAGCGCCGTGTCGCGCAGAAGAAGCCGCGCAAGCGCCAGTCGCCGCAATTGGCCCCCAGAAAGACCAGCACCTCCTTCGCCAAGCCGCGTCGACAGACCATGCGGCAAAGCTTCGACATCCTGGAGCAAGCTCGCAGCCGCGAGAGCCTCGCGCAGGCGACAATCATCGGCACTCGGCGCGGCCAGCTGGAGATTGCCACGCACCGTGTCCTGAAAAAGCTCGCTGCGCTGCGTCAATCTTGTGGCCGGCAGGCGGTTGACTGCTCCGCCGCGCGGTGCGATCTCGCCGGCGAGCAGCGCCAACAACGTCGATTTACCGACACCACTCGGGCCGACCACGGCCAGCCGCTCTCCAACGGTCAGTGACAAAGAGAGATCCAGCAGAACCGGCTGCACCGCTTCATCATTTCCCGCCGACACATTCGTGAGCTGGAAGGCATAGCCGTCGCCCGGTCTTGCAATAGCCCGCACTGTCGTCCCTGCTTTGAGCCGAGGCGCGATGCGCCTGGCTGCCAGCAACGTCCGTCCAAGTTCGAGAACTCCGCGACGCATGGCCGCAAAAGGCTCGGTGGCAGCGAAGGCGACGAGCAATGCGAAGGCTGCCGCAGGGGCACCGATCGTCCCCTGTTTGGCGAGCAGAGCCACCGTCAATAAAGTTGCGGTCAGCAGCAATGTGGAAGCAAGCGAGAAGCCTGCAGCGACAGCACAATCTATCCGGTTCAAAGCGTCGTCCGCTTTCGCAAGACGCCTGTCAGCTTCGGCAATGGCGATCCGCTGGGCCTGCAATTGCCCGACCATCGCAAGCTCCGTCTGGCCGGCAACGAGATCGATGCTTCGGGCGCGCAGCGCTTCCATCGCATGGGCGCGACGGCGCCCCGGCTTCAGAGCCATACGTCCGCCGACGAGCGAGAGACCCAGGCAGACCACGGCCAACCACAGTCCGGCGATGCCGCCAAGAACCGGATCGACAAAACAGAGCGCTACGGTGACAGCACAGGCGGCGAGTATGGCGACAACGGCTGGCACCAGCACACGCAGATAGAGCGAATCGAGCGCATCGACGTCATTCATCAGCCGAAACAGCAGCTTTGCCGGACGGCGGATCATCATGGCCGCGGCTGCAGGTTCCGCCCAGCCACGAAATAGCCGTTCGCGTAGCGCCGCTAGCACCTTAAGGGTCGCGTCATGCGTGACAAGCCGCTCACCATAACGCGTCGCCGTTCGGCCGATTGCCAGCAGGCGAATACCGGCAGACGGCATGAAGACGTCAAAGACCATGGCGCTTGCAACCGTCAGGCCCGCAAAAGCCGAAGCCGTGATGAACCAGCCGGAAAGACCGAGCAAGCCGCCACCGGCAAGCATCGCCAGAGCGGAAAGCCCGGCGCCTAATGCAAGGCTTGTACCGCGCTCGCTCCAAAAGAGTTTGACGACAGGTAAAAGTGTCTTGAGCCCGCCCTTCATGCTGCCCCCCCCAGTGATTGCGCGTCTAGACGCACGACCCTGTTTAGGCGCCCGGCCAAAACCGGGTCATGCGTCGCGACGATCAGCGTGCGTCCCTCGGCGGCGGCGAGCAGTGCATCCGTGACGGCAGAAGCCGTCTCCGTGTCAAGATGCGCGGTCGGTTCATCAGCAAGGATGATATCCGCCTGCTCATCCAGTATCATGCGTGCCAATGCCAGCCGCAACGCTTCGCCGCCGGAGAGACCGAGACCACCCTCCCCGACCGCGGCCACGCGCTCGGCCGTGAAAACCTTATCGAGCGCGACACCACCAAGCGCGTGTGCTACCGCGGCAGCGTCAATGCCGTTGCGCCCAAGCGTCACGTTGCGCATGACGCTTCCGGCGAAAACATGCGGTGACTGACCGATCCATGCCATGCGGCGGCGCAGGCCATCGGCGGTGTCATCCCGCAACGGCATCCCGGCAATGCGTAGGACGCCTGCCTCGGGCCGTGCCAGGCCTGCTATCAACGACAGGATCGTGGTCTTGCCGGAGCCGCTGGCGCCCCAGAGTGCCACGTGTTCTCCGGGAGCAACCGACAAATCGAAATGATCAGTGACGGCTTTGCGCTCGGGCGCATGGCGAAAGGTCAGTCCTTCGATCTCGATCGATGCTGGGCCGACGGATGCGCCCTGCTCCCTATCGTTGCCGCTGAGAATGGTCTGCCGCGATGCCGCCAGTTCCTTCAACGCCGCAAGCGCTGCTTCGCCACCAGCACGGTCGTGCCATACGGCGGACAGTTCACGCAGCGGCTCGAAGAAGGCCGGAGCAAGCAGAAGAATGAAAAGTCCTTGGGTGAGTGTCAATCGGCCCTCCCAGGTGCCGATTTCGATGGATCCCAGCAGGCTGAAACCAACATAAACTGCGGTGGCGGCAACACCGAGCGCGGCGAAAAACTCGAGCACGGCCGAGGACAGAAAGGCGATCCTCAGCACAGCCATGGTGCGGACCCGCAACGCGTCCGCATTCGCCCGCAGTCGGAGCGCAGTCTCATCGACGGCGTCGAGCGCGCGAATGGTCGCCAGGCCGCGAAGCCGGTCGAGCAAAAAGGCGTTGATGCCGCCGGTCTCGGCGAGGTGCTTCTCGCTGGCTGCCTGAGCGCGCCATCCGATCAGCGCCATGAAGATCGGAATAAGCGGCGCACAGAACGTCAGGACCAGCGCTGCCAACCAGGAAATCGGCAGAATGCACACCAGCATGACCAGCGGCACGACGGTCGCCTTCATCCGGACGGGACGAAAGCGCGCGAGATAGGGAACGATTGCCTCGGCCTGCTCACCCAGGACACTTGCTGCCAGACCAGATGCAGGCCTGTCGCTATCGAGCGGCGAGCGCTGCGCCAGCGCTGCCGTCGCAGCCGAACGATGCATGCTGAGCACCCGTCGGGCACCGCGAAACGCCAATCGGCTGCCTGCCGCATCCAGGATCGCGCGCAGAATGCCAAGGCCGGCAACAACCAGAGCCGGGTTCGCCACCTCGGTAATCCCACCTCCATAGGCGATCGCACCAACGCCGATTGCCAACATGGCAGCCTGGCCGATCCACAGCAGCGAGGAAAGACAGAGAATAGCCGGCGCAATACCTGAGGCGCCGCCTCGCTCGGCGGACGGATGTGGTATGGTTTGGCGAGCGTAGGCGCTCTCCGAGGCGCTCGTTGCTAGAACGTCTCGTCTCTCCATTATCCCGTCGCTGGCCGAAGAAGCACTCACGGCGGCCCATCCTTTCCCATGTCTGTCACCAAGGAAGGCTCGCCGAAGTAACAAGATCGATAATCTGCACAGCAGATGCATCTGTCTTTCGTCGAACCTAGAACACGCTTGCGGCAGTCGACTATATCGGAGCGCTAATATGACGGGCTTTTTGCCACTTGTCAGCGACAAGAATAGCACAAGCCGCCTCGCCGAGTAGTTGATCTCCCAGCAAGCTGTTCGCGAAATGGTTCTATGCATATTGTGCACTGCGGAAAAGCGCACAGGATGTCGCAGGGCCTGCCCAGGACCATGGCAGATTGACGCAGAACCATCTCATTTTGCTTCAATATGCTGATTTTCCCGCTTACGGCGTCAGCACGGCTATTTGTTTGACGGCTACGTTATTTTGCAACGCAGCATTTTCCGACTTTCACAGACATCCGACATCGCACGTCAGTGAGTTTAAAACCCGCTCAGGCTGCAAATCCCTAGTGCCCAGTGGGGAGGTATATTTGACGGACATTCCCCGACCATGATCAACACCGATCGCGGGATTGGGATCGCCGAATCATCCGCCCAAGGTCATAATCGTCATCGTGGCCCGCCGCGTGGCGGAAAGTGTGGTCTGGGCAAGTATCGGAGCCGCAATGCTCATGCTATTTCGAAGAGGACGCTTGACGAATGGCTGTGTTGTCGATGCACTGTGTAGGCTTATGCATTTCTCGGCAAATGCGACCTGAGATCGCCGGACGAGGACGTGAACTGTTCGAGCATCAAGGTGCTCAAGGAGACTGAAATGTATGACAGGGTTATTTGTGCGATCGGTCTCGGTTCCCGCGAGCGCGCCGAGCATTTGCTGCGCACATCTAACGCGCTTCTGACGCCTGGCGGCGAGCTGACGGTCGTGCATGTCATCGAACGTTTTCCGTCGGCGCGAGAAAATCCGGATGAAAGAGCCATTTCCGCTTTCGGCGAAGCAGAGGAAAAACTCAGTGCGCTGTGCAGGCGTCTTGGCATTGACGCCCAGATCGATGTGCGTAACGGCACGGCCTCCAAGACACTCCTTCTCGTCGCCAAGGAGAAAAAGGCCGACTTGCTGGTGCTTGCAACACATGCCTCGGATATTTTCGACCGAATTTTCGGCTCAACGACGGAATATGTCATCCAGCATGCAGAATGCTCTGTTCTCATCGATCGCGCCGAAAGGGCGCCTCCAGCGGGCGACAACTGAGTGAGACCATGCACGTCATGCCGCCAAAGATCGCTTGCCTTGCAAATCGAGAGTGCCGGATATTGCGCACTCATATCCAAGATCATCTGAATGACTGAATCCGCAATCACCTGGGGCATCGCCGGGCTGACCGCCTTAGGCGTCGTCGCGCGCCCGTTCCGCTGGCCCGAAGCGGTCTGGGCCGTGCTCGGCGCAGCCCTTCTTCTCTCCTTGCGATTGATCGGTTCGGCCGACGTGTGGGCAGGTATTTTCAAGGGCTTCGACGTCTACCTGTTCCTCATCGGCATGATGCTCCTGTCGGAGCTCGCACGCCGCGAGGGATTGTTCGATTGGGTAGCGGCGATAGCAACGTCGCATGCTAAGGGCTCACCCCGACGGCTGTTTCTGCTCGTCTATGTCGTCGGCGTGGTGGTGACGGTGTTTCTGTCGAACGACGCGACCGCGGTGGTTCTGACACCGGCCGTTTACGCCGCTTGCCGGGCGGCTCGGGTCAGGGACCCCATGCCATACCTTCTGGTCTGCGCTTTCATCGCCAATGCCGCCAGTTTCGTCTTGCCGATTTCCAACCCAGCCAATCTGGTGATTTTTGCCGGCGGAGAAATGCCGTCCCTCTCCCGCTGGATGGCGACGTTCCTGCTCCCGTCGATCGTCTCGATCGTCGTCACTTTCGCTTGCCTCTACTGGACGCAAAGGCGGGCGCTGTCCGAAGACAGCATTGCCCAGGATGTCGAGGAACCCACTCTGTCGCACAGCGCCAAACTGGCGGGATGGGGACTTTTGATAACGGCGGTCATCCTGATCGCAGCGTCGGCCATGCATGTGGATCTGGGCGTCCCAACCTTCGCAGCCGGTGTCGTCTCGACCATCATTATCCTTGCCCTGACGCGGCAGAGCCCCGTCGAGACGATCCGCGGTATCAGTTGGAGCGTGTTGCCCCTTGTCGGTGGCCTGTTCGTCATTGTCGAGGCGGTCAATCACACCGGCCTTACCGCCCTTCTGTCTGATCGGCTCGCATCGCTTGTGGCCCATTCGCAGACGCAGGCGGTCGGAGCCGCCGGACTTTCGGTCGCTATCATCTCCAACCTCGTCAACAATCTGCCGGCTGGTCTCTTTGCGGGCAGCGCCGTGCAGGCGGCGCATGTTCCCGATACCATAGCCGGGGCCGTCCTGATCGGTGTCGATCTTGGTCCAAACCTCTCCGTCACCGGTTCGCTTGCCACCATCCTGTGGCTCGCCGCGCTGAGGCGCGAAGGATTGCATATGGGCGCATGGGCCTTCCTGAAACTCGGCGCTGTCGTCATGCTCCCGGCGCTGATCCTATCTTTGGCAGCCCTTGCGCTGATCTAGCTGCAAACAACGCCCGCCTTATAGACGACCGGTCGATTATTTGTTATCGGACGGCCATGGCGACCAGAAAGAAATCCGATCTGACACGCAACCATATCCTTGAGATCGGGCGAGAGCTCGTACTGCGCAAGGGTTTCGGCGGCGTTGGACTGAAGGAACTGCTCGAACAGAGTGCCGTTCCGAAAGGATCTTTCTATTATTATTTTGCTTCCAAGGAGGCCTTTGGCTGCGCCTTGCTCAAGGAATATTGTGCCGACTACGCACAGCGCCTCGATACGCTTTTCGGCTGGAAGGGAAACGGGCGTCAGCGGTTGATGCATTATTGGAACGCATGGCTTGCTGACGGCAATGCCGGCAGCCTTGCCGACCGTTGCCTCGTGGTGAAACTCGCAGCCGAAATCTCCGATCTCTCTGAAAGCATGCGCGTGATCCTACTCGGCGGTGTCGACGATCTCCTGCGGCGCATTGCCACCACGCTGACGGAGGGGCGCGATGACGGCTCCATCTCGCCGTCCTGCGTGCCCGAAAAGATGGCCCGTTCACTTTACAGCCTTTGGCTTGGCGCAGCGATCCTCGCCAAACTCGGAAAAGACAAAACTCCGCTCGATCAAGCCATGTTTGCAACCGAGCAAGCCCTTTCCGCCCCCGGCAGCCTTTGAGCAAAGCCAGGACCAGCACATCCAACATGCAAGGAAACCATAATGCGTAGCGCCATTCACGAAGTCTTCGGCGACCCGGCTGCAGTTCTTCGTCTTGCCGAGATGCCTTCGCCACAGCCGGTTGCCGGACAGGTGCGCATTCGCACCATTCTGTCGCCGATCCACAATCACGACCTTTGGACGGTACGAGGCGCCTATGGCTACAAGCCAGTGTTGCCTGCAATCGGCGGCAGTGAAGCGGTAGGTATCGTCGATGCTGTCGGCGCAGGCGTCGATAGTGCATTCATCGGAAAGCGAGTGGTCGCGGCCGGTGTTCACGGCACGTGGGCCGAGCAATTCATCGCGCCTGCAGCAAGCCTCGTTCCGGTGCCCGACATCATCAGCGACGAAGCTGCAGCGCAGCTGATCGCCATGCCGTTCAGCGCCATCGCGCTTCTCGAATTCCTCAATGTCAAAAAGGGCGACTGGATCATCCAGAACGCTGCCAACGGAGCCGTCGGCAAGACGCTGGCGATGCTGGCGCATAGCCGGGGCGTGCATGCGATCAATCTCGTCCGCCGCGATGCAGGCGTCGAAGAACTGGCCGCATTCGGCGTCGAGAATGCGGTCTCCACGGCCTCTCCGGATTGGAAGGCCAAGGTTCACGCCCTGGTCGGCAGCGCCCCGATTCGGGCGGCCGTTGATTCCGTGGGCGGTGTCGCAAGCAACGATCTCGCCGACCTTTTGGGCGAAGATGGCCTGCTCGTTTCCTTCGGAACGGCAGCCGGAAAACCCATGCAGATCGCATCGGGCGCCGTCATCTTCAAGCAGCTCACCATCAAGGGTTTCTGGGGCAGCAAGATCAGCGCAGCCATGACCACCGAAGAACGGACGCGGCTGATCGGCGAACTGATCACGCGCGTCACAGCCGGAGAAGTCAAGCTGCCGGTGGAGGCGGCTTATGACATGACGGATATCGCGCAGGCGGTGAAATCGTCACTGGCGCCCGGCAAGGCGGGCAAGGTTCTCCTGAAGCCATAATCGACCCAATTCGATACGCGCCCATTTTGGCTGCCAGCGGAGCAAGAAGCGCCGTGACGCCGTAGGGCGCGTATTCCCATTACAAGTTTCCGATTCGGCACGCGGATCCGACCTGCGACTTCCTACTCTTTAGATCCTGATCAGACTTTTGCGTTATCAAGCACAAATCTATCTCATGAGTTCGGAGTAACATCGGTGAGCGCCGTGACATTGGAAGAGGTCGACCGTCAAATCCTCAACGGGTTTCGGTTTCTTCGTTTCAAACCGGCGATAGAAAAGCTCTTTCTGCAGGACTACGCGGCAAACCGAGTGAGATTGGCACCGATCTGGGCCATTGTCGGCACGCTGATCTACGACCTCGTCTATTTCGGCGACCGCACCATGATGGCGGACGTCTTTTCTCAGCTTATGCTAGTGCGATTCGGAATTTTCACGCCTTTTGCACTATTCAGCGTGATCGCTCTGCGGCGTTGGCCGAACGCGCTGAATTACGACCTTCTCGCAATCTGCGTGGCTGTGCTCGGCGTCTCCTTGCCGATGTCCGTCGCCATGCACAGCGGCAGCCCATACCTCTTCGTCTACCAGAACGGCAATGTCGCCGCTTTCCTGTTCTTCGTCATCGCGCTGGCGCCTCGCTTTCCGACGATTCTCATCGGCCTGGTCCTGATGTGCGCCGTGCAATTCACGACGACGAAACTCAGCGGTGCTTTCGACGACGTCGTCTATACCGGTATCATCACCTTCTATGTAACGCTGACGATCTTCCTTGTGCTCAGCGCTTATTTCACCGAGCACAAGGACCGGCTGAATTTCCTCAACCAGCTTCGCGGCAGCCTGCTGCACGTCCAGTTGGAGCAAAAGTCGGAGCGGGACGAACTGACCGGTCTTTTCAACCGTCACTCTCTCGATCGCGTACGTGCTTCGATCTGGCGGAAGAACGGGGAGATCGCTTCCGTTGCCGTCATCATGCTCGATATCGACAGGTTCAAGCTCTTCAACGATGTCCATGGGCATGTCGAGGGCGACGAGTGTATACGAGCGGTCTGCCAGTGTATTTCACGGGAGGTCGCCGGCAATGGAACCACGTTCCGCTTCGGCGGCGAGGAGATTCTCGTCTTGTTGCCCGATACCAATTGCGAGGTGGCCTCGGCCATAGCCGAGAGAACGCGACGATCCATTGAATCTCTTGCCATCCACCATCGCGGATTGGGCGACGGGCATGTCACAGCAAGCCTCGGCGTGACCTGCGGCAAGACTTCGCAGGAAACGCTCGAAGACCTGCTGAAGACCGCCGATGCGGCTCTCTACGAAGCAAAACGGGCGGGCAGAAATACGGTGACGGTGGCCCGCCCTTCGGCAAAGCTACTCCAATAGCGAAGGCGAAATCCAAAACTGTCCAGCGATTCAGTCGCTTACCGGAGCCTGCGAAGCCGGTTCGCAAAAAACTGTAGAATCGCTCTTGTTCCTCTAGTAGCTAGAGGATGTAGCAATGGTTCCAACACGAAATTGGAACTTGAACATGACGTCCACAACACAACAAAGCCGCTATCGCGTGGAGGGCATGGACTGCGCGTCCTGTGCCGCGAAAATCGACACCGCCGTTCGCCGCCTGCAGGGGGTCGAGGACGTCTCCGTCTCGGTCACTGCGGGTACGATGACGGTCAAGCATCAGGGTGACGAGGCCCTCGCACCGGCCATCGCGAAGCGCGTCACCGGATTGGGCTATAAGGTTATTCCGCTTCCGTCGAGCAACACACAGGTCGCGAAGACAGACGTCGACAACCATGCCTGTGGCTGCGGCCACGATCATCACAACCATCATGACCATTCATCGCATGACCATGAGCATGAGGCGCACGACCATGACCACGGACATGATCACCACCATGACCACGGTGCTCATGGTCATGATCATGCCGGACATAGCCATAAGGCGCGGGATGAAGCCGTCGCCGGCCTCCACGGTCATGACCATGGACCGACCAGCGGACCATGGTGGAAATCAGCCAAGGGCCGCCTGACCATCGCCAGCGGCGTTGCCGTTGCCGCCGCCTGGGCCATCGGCAAAATGGTCCCTGAACTGGACGCCTGGATCTTCACCGCCGCCATGCTGGTCGGCCTCATTCCGATTGCCCGGCGCGCATTCATGGCCGCTATAGCCGGAACGCCTTTCTCGATCGAAATGCTGATGACGATTGCCGCAATCGGCGCGGTCATCATCGGCGCCAGCGAGGAAGCCGCAGCCGTCGTCTTCCTTTTCCTGATCGGCGAGCTGCTGGAAGGTGTTGCTGCGAGTAAGGCACGGGCCAGCATTCAATCGCTGACCGACCTGGTTCCAAAGACCGCTCTGGTCGAAGAAAACGGCAAGATCAGCGAAGTACCGGCCGAAGACCTGCCCGTTGGCGCGATCATTCTGGTGCGTCCCGGCGATCGTATTTCGGCCGACGGCGTGATCGTATCGGGCGAGAGCTCGATCGACGAAGCACCCGTCACCGGCGAAAGCACTCCGGTGCGCAAAGGGGCGGATGCCGCCGTCTTTGCCGGCACAGTCAATGGCGATGCAGTTCTGCGGGTCCGCGTCACAGCGGCTGCCGCCGACAACACCATTGCCCGCGTGGTCAAGCTGGTGGAGGAGGCACAGGAATCGAAGGCGCCGACCGAGCGCTTCATCGACCGCTTCTCGCGTTACTATACGCCAGGCGTCGTGGTAGTCGGCGCGCTCGTCGCAATCATGCCTCCGTTGTTTCTCGGCGGCTCTTGGAGCGAATGGGTCTATAAGGGCCTCGCCATCCTGCTGATCGGCTGCCCCTGCGCGCTGGTCATTTCGACGCCGGCAGCAATCGCAGCATCCTTGTCATCGGGTGCGAGACGTGGCCTGCTGCTTAAGGGTGGAGCCGTGCTGGAAAATATCGGTAAGGTGACGGCCGTTGCTTTCGACAAGACTGGGACCCTGACCGAGGGCAAGCCAAAGGTCACCGACCTTGTTGGCCTCGGCATGAGCGAGACCGAGGTGCTTCGACTGGCAGCAGCGCTTGAAACCGGATCCAGCCACCCGCTCGCCCAGGCGATCCTCGGCCGCGCCTCGGCGGACGGGATCGAAGTTCCCTCGATCTTCGACGCAAAGGCGATCGGCGGCAAGGGCGTGAGCGGCACGGTCGATGGCCTTGACGTTTTCCTCGGCTCGCCGCAGGCCGTTGCGAACAAGGTTTCGCTTGCGCCGGAACAATCGGCTCGGATTGCTGCCCTCAATGACGAGGGAAAGACAGTCTCCGTTCTGCTCGCCAAGGGAAGCGTCGCCGGGTTGCTTGCGATGCGCGATGAACCCCGTGCCGATACTGCGGCAGGCCTGAAGGCTCTGACGGATGCCGGCATCAAGACGATCATGCTGACCGGCGACAACAAGCGCACCGCGCAAGCCATCGGCAAGACGCTCGGCATCGAGGTCCGCGCTGAACTGCTGCCCGAAGACAAGCAGCGCATCGTCGGCGAGCTGAAGCGTGAGGGCCTTCGTGTCGCCAAGGTCGGCGACGGCATCAACGATGCGCCGGCGCTGGCCGCGGCCGATGTCGGGATTGCCATGGGCGGCGGCACCGACGTGGCGCTCGAAACCGCGGACGCCGCCGTGTTGCATGGCCGCGTTGGCGACGTCATCGAGATGATCGATCTTTCGAAGCGGACGATGAGCAATATCGGCCAGAACATCACGATCGCACTCGGCCTGAAGGGTGTGTTCCTTGTCACCACGATCATCGGCATCACGGGCCTCTGGCCTGCGATCCTCGCCGACACAGGGGCGACTGTGCTCGTTACCATGAATGCCCTTCGCCTGCTCGGTGGTAAGCGCAAACTCGTAGCGGCTTAGACCTATCGAAAACGAAGCGTAGGCGCCGATCACCTTCGGCGCCCATTTGCGTGTTGCGCATATAGCCTGGCAGCGGCGGCGCGGCTCAGGACTTCCGCGCAGCAAGATAACGGCGCGGCGATAGGCCGAATGCCTTCCTGAACATCGCGATGAAACTGCTTGCGCTCGCATAGCCCAGACTGTCGGCAACCTCGACGATGCTGTGCCCCGCAGTCAGTTCCTCCAGCGCCAGCAGCAATCGCGCCTGCTGCCGCCAGTTGGCGAATGACATGCCGGTTTCCGCATGAAACAAGCGCCGCGCCGAGCGCTCGGAGATGCCGGCCTGCTGCGCCAGCACATGGAAGGTTTCCTCGCTGGCTGGATGCCTGAGCACCGCTTCGGCGATGCGAAGAACACGCCGATCCGCCGGCATAGGCAGATGGAGGCTTTCGGTCGGTGCTGCACGAACTTCGTCCAGCAAAACGGCGGCCAGTCGACGTTGGGGCGGCGAAAGCCTTTCGTCCCAATGCCAAGTCGCCGCTCTTTGCACCAGCGCGCGCAAAACCCCGCTGACGCTCAGAACGCATGTGCTCGTGGGTAGGCTGGCACTTGCGAGCGGTGTCAGCAGGATGCCCCATCCGCTCAGCACCCCATTGACGCTTGCCTTATGCATCATACCCGGCGGGATCCAACCCGCGCGCCTTGGAGGCAGCAGCCATGAGCCTGCCGGTGTCCGCATATGCACAAGGCCGCTTTCGATACAGAAAAGCTGACCACGCAAATGGGAGTGCCAGTCATATTCGAAGGTTCCCAGGCGAAAGGCGCTGCCGGGTTCATCCGATCCCCAGAAGGCGATGAGGGGCGGACCGTCGGCACGGTCGCCAATGTCTTCCAAGTCCATGTTTGTTTGGCCGCTTTACTACATTTATCGTCCGAATGTCGTTATCACGTCCGTGTAGCACTACGCTATCGTCCTGCTTGTTCTTAAGATTGAAAGCAGAACGGAATCGAATAACTCATGCAGGATTTTCATGTCGTCATCATCGGCGCGGGCCTCGGAGGCCTGTGCCTTGCACAGGGATTGAAGCGCGCTGGCATCAGTTTTGACGTCTACGAGCGCGATGCAGCGCCAGATAGCCGTCTTCAAGGCTACCGCATTCGGATAGACGCCTATGGACAGAGGGCGCTCGCAGCCTGCCTCCCACCGGAACTCTTTGCCCTGTTTCGAGCGACGGCCTCTCGCAACGCCTCGTCCGGACGCTTCGTCACGCCGCAGCTTCTCCCCATCGAAGGGCGCGCGCCGGCAAGCTGGGATATGGCTGAGGACGACGATACGGGTGACTTGAGCGTCAATCGCCAGACTCTGCGCGAAATCCTGCTGGCGGGGATCGAGGGACACGTCCATTTCGGACATGAGTTGAAAAGCTATCGTTGCTTTGAAGATGGCTCGGTCTCGATATCTTTGGAAGGCCTGCCGCTAGTATCCTGCGACCTCCTGGTGGGCGCGGATGGCGTGAATTCGCAAGTGCGCAGGCAACTCGCGCCCTATGCCGAGCCGCGAGACACAGGATCCATATGCATCTATGGCAAGATGGAACTGCAGCTGTCGACGACGGCGGAACCGCTGGACGACGGCACCACCGTGGTTTTTGCGGACGGTTGCACGGCAATCTTCGATCTCATGCGTTTCGACGGGGATTTTTCGGCCCTCGCCTCGCGCCTTGCGCCCGGCTGCCACCTTACGCCGATGGAGGACTATCTTTATTGGGCGCTGATCGGGCCGCGGCAACGGTTGGGTCTGGAGGAATATGATCACGTTCAGGATTTGCCAGTCCTGCTTACGAACGCCATGAGAGGATGGCACCCAGGCATCAGGCAGATCATCAGCCGAAGCGACCCTGCGACAGTCGCGGCGCTGCCCATTCGCAGCGGGCGCCCCGATGCTCTTTGGCCATTCGGCGCTGTGACGCTTTTGGGAGACGCAGTCCATGCCATGAGCCCAGCCGGCGGACTCGGCGCCAACACCGCGCTCGAAGATGCGCGCGTCCTTGCGGAAACTCTTTCCGATGCCCGTTCGAAAGCCAAGCCGGCTAAGATAGCGATGCTCGATTATGAGGCTGACATGCGCGATCGGGCCGCCCGCGCCATCGATGCATCGGAGCGCGGTGCTGCAATGCTGTTCGAAAATTTTGCCTGAGGAAGAATGCCATGACTATCGACGCAACCACATTCACCTTCCACGACGTCTCCGAATGGCCGATCGTCCGTCAGAGTGCGCAATCCGTGCGACCGGGTTATGCGCAGCAATGGGAACGGGAGATGGACTCCCTGCTCGCCCTTTCCATGCCATTCGTCGTGATCATGGAAGGCGACCAGCCCGCCGAGGATCACGAAGACCGCAAGGCGCGCGGTATCTGGCTCAAGAAAAACAAGGCCGCTCTTGCTACGGTTTGCAGGGCCGTCATTGGGATTGAAGCCAGCGCCATCAAGCGCGCCGCGATACAGGTTCAGATGAGCCTTGCAACGAAAGCCTTCGGTACGAGAATGGAAATCGCCGCCTCGAACATGGAAGCTCTCGCACTCGCCGAGCAAATTCTCTCCGGCCAGGAAAGCACAGCCGCGGGTTGAAAATCCGGCATATTGATGACGTTGGGCGTTTCCGCTTCTCTTTGAGGCATGGAGGCGCCCTATCTTCCCGTTTTCCCACCCATGCCAATCGGAAAATCGCCGCACGCTTTTCCCAGAAATGCTCAGCCGGCTTACCGATGTCGCCGGCATGGCGGATCGCATCGTCGACACGCTTTCCGGTGGTGAACGCCAACGCTGCTGGCTTGCCATGCTGGTCGCCGAGGATGCCGAATACCTGCTACTCGACGAGCCAACCTCCGCCCTTGACGTCGGGCATCAGATCGAGGTGCTGTCGCTGGTTCAGAGCCTCAGCCATGCCGAGGGTCTTGGCGTCGTCGTATTGCACGATGTCAACATGGCGGCGCGCACCTGCGACCACATCATCACCCTGCATTCCGGACGGATCATCGCCAATGGTTCGCCGGGCGATATCCTCACCACGGAGGCGTTGCGAGCCATGTACGGGCTCAACATGCATGTCATTCAACATCCATCCTCAGGTCATCCTTTCGCGACCCCAAGCTGAATGGCTGTCGGCTGAAGGAGATAGTGGACCGGTACATGTCCCTGCCGATCCGCCCCCGGGGTCTGTACCCTCGATTTCAGGATGCCGCGCGGCGCAGGACCGGGGCGGCTTTCCAGCCCAATTCCGGTGCTATGTTCGTCACGAAGTCATGCAGGATCTGCCTATATTCCTCGTCGTGAAACTCGTAGGGCAGCTCCAATCGAAATTCGCTGACATAGGGCAGGATCGGATCAGCATGGAGACGTTCCAGAATATCCGCTGACGTACCGACAAGATCACGGGCAAAGAGCGTGCGCCGCTCGCCCTGAGGCGAAAGCGTGCGCTCGTAGCGACCGGCAGCATAATCCGTGTAGCGCTTGCGCGTGACGGCATCGGCACTGTCGAAGGGGACGATGACGCGACCGAGCGCTACCCGTCTCGAATCGCCACCGGAAGCACGATAGGTTTCGAGTTGCCGGGATTGTGCGACGAAGAAATCGTCAGTCTCCTCGCCAGTCGTAACATTGCCGATCAGGAGATTGAAGCCGTTGCGGCCGGCCCAGGCGGCCGAACGCAACGAACCGCCGCCATACCAGATGCGATCGATCAGTCCCTTGGCATAGGGCTGGAGACGTGGCCGCTGCGGCCCGAACGGGGTCTTGATGACTGTATCCTGATCGCCGACATAGGTGCCGCGAAGATTGTCGGCAAAGCGCAGCACTCGCTGATGCGAGAAATCGTGGTTCTCCCAATCGCCATCGAAGGCGAGCGGACCGATCAGATCGGCGTGCAGCGGGCGTCCGGCACTCAATCCGATGTTGAGCCTTCCTTTCGACAGAACATCGACCGTCGCCAGATCTTCTGCGAGGCGATAGGGGCTCTCGTAGCCGATCGGAATGACGGCCGTCCCGAGCTCTATATGGCGCGTGCGCTGCGTTGCTGCCGCCAGAAACGCACTGGCAGAGGAAATCCCGGGTTCGAGGTGACGCTGCCGGACCCAGGCGCTGTCAAACCCTCTCTGTTCGCCATATTCCAGAAGCTGCAAGGTCTGCTCGAGTCCGGCCAACGGATCCTCGTCAGGATAGTTGCCTGGTGTGAGAAAACCGATATGGCTGATCGATGGGGCTGGATGGCTCATCTCGCTGTCTCCTCAAAATTTCGGCAAGCCAGGCGGATTGGTCTCTGATTTCTGCAGCGCTTCATCCGCAAGATGCCATCGGTCGAGTATCTTGGCATAGGTGCCGTCCTGGATCAGTCCGTTCGTCGCGGCGGTAAGCGCGGCTGCAAGGCCGCTACCCTTTCGCGTTGCAATCGCAACATCGGAACGATCCGGCCAACCGGCGCTCAGCGTACCCACGCTCTTGATGTCCTTGTCGCGTGCGGCGATGTAGACGAGCTGGGCATGCGGCTGCACGATGACCTCTGCGCGCTCCGAGCGGAGCGCGAGCAGGCTCGCAGCATCGTCGTCGTAATATTGCAATTCGATCGGCTTCAGGCCGGCTTTTGCATCTTCATCGCTCCACTTGACCAGAATTCGCTCCTGGTTCGTGCCCGCACCCACGATGATCCTCAATCCGGCTGCATCCTTCGGCTCCTTGATGGAAGCGATCTTGCTTTTGGTCGTCACGAAGAAACCATGCAGACCCTGCCGGTATGTAGAGAAATCGAACTTCTCCTTGCGCTGCTCGGTGACGCCGACATTGGAGATAACGGCATCGTACTTGCCCGATGTCAAACCGAGCGGCCAGTCTGCCCAAGCAACCGGAACAAGTTCCAGCTTCAACCCGAGTGCATCGGCAACGGCCGATGCGTAGTCCGGATCAGCGCCAACGACGGTCCGGGCGTCCGTTGCATAGGCTGCAAGCGGCGGGCCGCCGGGAGCGACGGCCACGGTGAATTTCCCCGCCGTCGCGAACTTGAAACCTTTGGATATGGCAGCGATCGCCGCCTCGTTCCTGGCCGCATGAGTGCGCCCGGATTGTTGCGGGCTGAGGTCGAACTCCTCGGCAGCGCTTGCCGAGCCGAAGCCGATTAACGCAGCCGCTGTGGCGACAAGCACGGTTCTGAAGGTAGGTATGATAGTCACGGAAACTGTATCTCCATAGAAGAATGATGGGAGCGGACCGGCGCGGGCCCCACCGGCGCCAGCCCGCTCGACCAACATTACGAACCGCTTTTCGGCAGGCCCGCAGGGTTGGTCTTTGCTTGATCGATCGCTTCGGCACTCAGGCTCCAGCGCTTCAGCACTTCGGCATACTTGCCGTCCTTGATCAGATCGTTCACGGCGAGCGTGACGGCATCGGCGAGCCCTGCCCCCTTCTTTGTCGTCACGGCAATCTCAGCCGTTATCGGCCAGCCGCCCGAAAGAGTGCCGACGAGCTTCCTCGTGCCGTTGATCGTGGCATTGTAGGCCTGGGTCGCATTCGGATTGAATTCGACATCGGCGCGGCCGGACTGCAGGGCAAGATCCGCGGCGGCGCGATCATCGAAATACTGTACCTCGATCGGCTTCAGCCCGGCCGCCACATTCTGTCGATCCCATTCGAGAATGATCTTCTCCTGATTGGTGCCGGCTCCGGTGATCACCTTCAGACCCGCAACGTCTTTGGGCTCCTTTATAGAGGTGATCTTGCTGTCGGCCTTCACGTAGAAGCCGAGGACGTCCTTACGGTAGGTCGAGAAATCGAATTTCAGCTTGCGTTCCTCGGTGACCGTCACGTTGGAAATAACGGCATCGTATTTGCCCGAGGAAACGCCGAGCGGCCAGTCCTCCCACGCAACCGACACCAGCTCAAGCTGCAGGCCGAGGGAATCGGCGAGCAACTGCGCGATATCCGGATCGGCGCCGACGACGGTCTTCGCGTCGGTAGCATAAGTGGCGATTGGCGGATCCCACGGATTGATGCCCACCGTGAATTTGCCGGGATTGACGAACTTGAAGCTAGGCGCAATCGCCTTGATCGCGGCTTCATCCTTCTGCCCTCGGACGCGATTGGACGTATCCGGGCTTAGGTTGAACTTCTCGGCCGCATTCACCGCCGTGCAGCTCAACGCCACAGCCGTGATCACACCAGCCAATGCGTATTTCTTTCTATCAAAAAATGTCATTTCCCTTCTCCATTTCATCTTTAGGTTGCTGTCGTTGTTACTATTTCCCGAGTGCCGCCGAGGCTCGGCGCACTGTCTTCACCAGCCTGGATTGCTAGAGAACCTTGGCGAGGAATGCCCGCGTCCGCGGATGTCTGGGATCGTTGAGGATCTGGGCGGGCGCTCCGGTTTCGATCACATGGCCGCCCTCCATGAAGACCACCGTGTCGGCGACTTCCCGGGCAAAGCCGATTTCGTGGGTGACGATGACGAGCGTCGTCCCGGTGCGGGCAAGCTCCTTGATCACGTCGAGCACCTCGCCAACCAATTCCGGATCCAGGGCCGAAGTTGGCTCGTCGAAAAGCAGAACCTTTGGCCGGAGCGCCAGAGCGCGGGCGATCGCAACACGCTGCTGCTGGCCGCCGGAGAGCTGACGGGGATAGGCATCGGCCTTATCGCTCAGACCGACGCGGGCGAGCAGCTCCTGAGCGAAAGCAATAGCATCTTCCTTGCTTGCGCCACGGACCTGTGTCGGCGCCTCAATGAGATTTTCCAGAACGGTCAGATGCGGGAAGAGATTGAAGCTCTGGAAGACCATACCAATATCGGTCCGGCGCTTCAGAATGTCCTTCTCCTTCAGCTCGTAGAGCACTTCGCCCTTCTGCGTGTAGCCGACGAGTTCACCATCAACCGAGATGAAGCCGCCGTCGACGCGCTCAAGGTGATTGATGGAGCGCAGCAGCGTCGATTTACCCGAACCGGACGGACCGATGATGGCCGTCACGCTGCCGGCTGGCAGGCTGAGCTCGATATTGTCGAGAACCTTCAGCGCACCGAAGCTTTTCGAGATGCCGTGAATGCGAACCGCTCCGCCCTTGGCATAAAGGTCGGTTGTTCTGCGAATGGCCGCAACAGTTCTCGTGCTTGTTCCGGCATTGGAGGCAGCGACGGTAAGCGGCCGGCGCAAGCGCTGAAAAAAGGCCTGAAAGGGCAGCGGAGTCGGATTGCGCACGGCGCCCTTGGAAAAATAGCGTTCGATATAGTGCTGGATGACCGACAGGACCGTCATGATGACGAGATACCAGACCGTCGCCACCATCAGCAGCGGGATCACTTCCAGGTTACGGCGATAGATAACCTGTACCGTATAGAAGAGCTCTGGTAAGGCCAGCACGTAGACCATGGATGTGCTCTTGGCGAGGCCGATCAGCTCGTTGAAGCCCGTCGGAAGGATGGAGCGCATGGCCTGCGGCAACACGATGCGGAATGCCTGACGCCTGCGCGGCAAGCCGAGCGCAGCAGCCGCTTCCAACTGCCCCTGATCGACGGAAAGAATGCCGCCACGCACAATCTCCGCGAAAAAGGCCGACTGGTTGAGCGTCAATCCAAGAAACGCAGCTGCAAACGGCGTCAGGAGCTGTGTCGTCGGGTAGTCGAACAGGACCCTATCGGTAAAGGGGACGCCGATGGTGATCGTCTCGTAGAGGTAGCCCAGATTGTTGAGCACAAGCAGCAGGACAATCATCGGGATCGAGCGCAGCAGCCAGATATAACCCGAGGACAGGCTGGCCAGCAGCGGCGATTTCGATACGCGCGCCAGGGCCAATGCGGTGCCGAGGATAGAACCGGAAACGGCCGCAAGCGCTGTCAGGAGCAAAGTTCTGCCGAGACCCACAAGCACGGGTTCAGCGAAGAACCACTCGGCAAATACGCCCCATCCCCAACGGGGATTGGTAAAGGTGGAGTAGAGAACGACGGCGAGAACGAGTACCGCGAAGATCGTCCCCACGATGCGTCCGAGATGCCGTGCCGGCACGATGCGATAGCGCGCATAATCCGTCTTCGTCTCGCTTGTTGCACTCGCGGGATCGATGCCCGCGAAATCCGTCGTCAGTGCCATGATGCTTGCCCCTTATGATTGTCGTTGCTTCGTTCGTCGTTACCGTCCGGCGACGGCCAGCCGCTGTTGCTGAGACCCGGAAGTTTCGAGGGAATGGAACCGCGCCAGCTGGCTGATATCCTTTTCGAAAGGCAGGCTCTTGTAGATTTCCGGATCGACCGAGGTATCGAAGAGTGCGGTGTAGCCATTGTTCAGATAGAGGCCGACGGCCTCCGGCTGACGGAAGCCTGTCGTCAGATAGATGCGCTGATAGTCTTGCCGGGCTGCCTGCAACTCGAGTTCCACGAGCAACTTGCGCGCCAGGCCCTGACGCCTGAGATCGTGCCGCGTCCAGATGCGTTTGAACTCCGCGGTTCGGTCGTCATAGTACTTGAAGGCACCGCCGCCGATCGTCTCGCCGTCGCGCAGGAGAAGCAGGAAGTTGCCATGCGGTGGCGCGAAGGCCTCCGGCGGATAACGATTCAATTCGGCAGCCGCACCCTCGGCGTTAAAATAGGTGCCATAGCGGCTGTCATATTCAAAGATCAACTCGTCGATCAGCGGCTTGGCACGCGGATCCAGTGTGTTCGTGTAGAGAAACGTGTCGCTCATGTCGTTCGTCACCTGTTGTCATCCGCGAGGAAAGTTTCGGCGAGCCGCACCCAGTAGCGGGCGGCGGGCGCGATGATGGCGTCGTTGAAATTGTATTGGGCGCTGTGCAGCGGCGCGCTGTCGCCGTTGCCGACGAAAAGATAGCTGCCGGGCTTCACCTCCAGCATGAAGGCGAAATCCTCGCTGGCCGTACGCGGGCGAAAATCCGCGGCCAGAGCTGCAGACCCAAGTGCGTGTACGGCAACGTTCCTGGCAAAATCCGTTTCGTCCGCATGGTTGACCAGCGCGGGAAATCCCAGCCGATAATTGACATCAGCCTCGGCGCCGAAACTTTCGGCCTGCGCCCGGGCAAGCGCCGGTATGCGCTCCTGAAGCTTTGCGCGCACGCCTTCGCTAAACGCGCGCATGGTGAGCTTCATCTCCACGCTTTCCGGAATGACATTCGATGCGGAGCCGGCGTGAATGGATCCCACAGTTGCAACCGCCATGTCTTGCGGATCGATATTGCGCGAGACCACGCTTTGAAGCGCGGTGATGAAGGACGCGGAGGCCAGTACCGGATCGACAGCACGATGCGGCTCGGCGCCGTGACCGCCCTTACCCACGATCTTGATGACCGCCTGGTCGACGGAAGCCATGGCTGGGCCGACGACGAAGCCGAACTGCCCGGTTGGAACCCCTGGCCAATTGTGTAGTCCGAAGACTGCGTCGACCGGAAAGCGCTCGAAAAGCCCTTCCGACAGCATCTTGCGGGCGCCGGCGCCAATCTCTTCTGCGGGCTGGAAAATCAGCCGAAGCGTACCGCTGAAATTGCCGCCCTCGGCGAGATAGCGGGCGGCGGCGAGCAGGATGGATGTGTGCCCATCATGGCCGCAGGCGTGCATGACACCGGGATTGCTGCTCTCGTAGTCGAGCCCGGTCGCCTCCTCAATGGGCAGCGCATCCATATCGGCACGGATGCCGAGGCTGCGCTGCCCATCGCCCCGCTTAAGCGTTGCGACAACACCGGTTCCGGCAATGCCCGTTGCGACTTCGTAGCCCCAATCTGCGAGCAGCGACGCCACTTTCTTGGACGTTCGATGCTCTTGAAAGGCGAGCTCTGGATATTGGTGCAGGTCGTGCCGCAGTGCGATGATCTCATCGAGATAGGCGGCGATCCCTCTCTCGACGGGGTCGTTGACCGAAGCAGGCTTGACGATAGCGTTCATGGTGATCGGTCCCGGCTCAGGCGCCAACGGCCTTTGCGGGTTCGACACGATCGGCATCCGCGGCATAACGGCTTTCCCGGAACGGCAGACCGAGATGGTCGCGCAACGTGTCCCCCTTCAGCTCCGGATCGAAATAGCCGCGGCTCGTGAGGATAGGCAGGACATATTTGGCGAAATCGTCGAAGCCTTCGCCGATGACAGGAAAGCCCAGGATGAAGCCATCAGCGCCTTCCTGATCGACCCAGCGAATGATCTCGTTTGCGATATGCTCGGCCGTTCCAATGAAGGAGGTGCGTGGCGTCGCCGCGTCAAGCGCGACCTCGCGCAGCGTAAGCCCCTTCTCCTGAGCCGTCTTCTTGATGCGATCGGTGGTGGCGCGGAAGTTGTTGCGGCCAATATCACCGAGATCGGGAAACTGCTGGTCCAACGGATAGACGCTGAAATCATGGTGATCGAAAAAGCGGCCGAGATAGGCAAGAGCCTCCTCGATGGTCACGAGATCGCGGATCTGGCGATACTTGGCTTCCGCCTCTTCCTGCGTTGCGCCGACGATCGGACCGATGCCCGGGAAGATGCCGACGTCGGCCGCGCTGCGGCCATGCGCAATCGCACTCTGCTTGACCTGCTTGTAAAAGACCTTGGCGTCATCGAGAGGCCCGCCATTGGTGAAGACCGCGTCGGCGTGCTTGCCGGCAAGCCGAATGCCGGAATCGGAAGCACCGGCCTGGAACACCACCGGCTGGCCCTGCTTGGAGCGGCCAATATTGAGTGGGCCTTCGATGCGGAAGAAACGCCCCTTGTGATTCAGGCGATGCAGCTTGGTCTTGTCGGCATACACTCCCGCTTCACGGTCGCGCACGAAGGCATCGTCGTCCCAGGAGTCCCACAGGCCCTTGATGACATCAAGATATTCGTCGGCGATCTCGTAGCGCAGTTCATGCTCGGGATGCTCGCGGCTGTAGTTGCGGCCAGATCCTTCAAGTGGCGAGGTCACGGCATTCCAGCCGGCGCGACCGCCGCTGATGAGATCGAGCGAGGCGAACTGGCGGGCGATTGTGAAGGGATCGCTGTAGGACGTCGAAACCGTACCGACCAGACCGAGCTTCGTCGTATAGGCGGCAAGCGCCGAAAGGATCGTCAGCGGCTCGAACCGGTTGAGGAAATGCGGGATCGACTGCTCATTGATGTAGAGTCCGTCGGCGACGAAGGCAAAGGCAATGCCCGCATCCTCCGCCTTGCGAGCCGTCTTGACAAAAAAGTCGAGATTGGTGCTGGCATCGACCGGTACGCTCGGGTGCTTCCAGGCGTTCATATGGCCGCCCGGCCCCTGCAGCATGATACCGAAAGTGACGTGTTTCTGAACCATGATAGATCCTCCTGGGACGTGCCGTTCAGGCAACGAGGGAAAGGCGCTCTTTGGCGAGCAATTCGATCGAGGCGAGCCGCTCGGCGGCCGTCAGCGCCGGTGTGTCGAGTACGAACTCCTCAACGCCGTAGCTGCGATGCAGCGCGTCGAGTTCGGCGCGAATTTGGGCGGCCGTGCCGTGCAGCACGCTCGGCACTTTCTCTTCGGTCCGGTAATCCGTGACACCGGCCTGGCGGGCGAATTCCGCCGCCTGTTCCTGGTTTCCGACATTGACGCTCTGACCATTCGGCAGGAAGAGCTTGACGATACGAAGCTGCCCCACACGTTCACGGGCATGGGCCTCGCTTTCGGCGGCAAAAGCGGCCAGCGCCAGGATTGGAACCTTGCCGCCTGTTGCCCTTTCATAGGCTTCGAAGGTCCTGCGCAGGTTTTCCGGATCGCCGTTCAGATGACCGGCAAAAACTAGCGTCCAGCCCTTGTCAGCGGCAAGTTCTGCACTCTCCACGCTTGCGCCGAGGAGGAAGCGCTCTGCTGCGCGAGGGGGAAACGGTGTCGCTAGGGCACCTTCGGACTGGGGTTCTGCGGCGAGATAGCCGTTCAGATCGGATAGCTGCTCGGCAAAGCTCGGCTTCCTTTCCGGATCAACGGCGACTTGCAATGCCCGCGTCGATAGCGGAAAGCCGCCTGGCGCCTTGCCAACGCCGAGGTCGATGCGGCCAGGCGCCAGCGAAGCCAGAAGATTGAATGCTTCGGCGACCTTGTAAGCACTGTAGTGCTGCAGCATGACACCGCCGGAACCGACACGGATCTTCGAGGTTCTGGCAATGAGATAGGCAATCAGCACCTCCGGTGCCGAGCTTGCCAGGTTCGCCATATTGTGATGTTCGGCGACCCAGAAGCGATGATAGCCAAGCTCTTCGGCTCTGACGGCCAAGCGGGTGGTAACGCTCAGAGCATCGGTGGCGCTAAGCCCCTGCTCGATAGGGCTCTTGTCGAGAAGGCTGAGAAGATAGGACATGCCGTTTCGTTTCATCCATAACTGCCTCGATGCCGACCATCAAAGCTATAGTCTATAAAAAGCATAGATTTTACGGAATTTAAGAAACGGCTTTCTCTTTCTTCCACTCATTGCGGAAAAAATAAGCATTTCATCATATGGTAGTAGATAAGCCCGCAGCGAATGTCACTTGGAGCGGGATCGGGTGAAGAACTCGGTCGACTTGCGGTGATGGGTAGCTCGGAGTCTCACACTTAATTTGCCCAACCGGGCGGCTTGGCTTGATGCTCGCTTTGGCGTAACCTTAGATCTCGTTCCACTGAAAGCTCCTGATTGGATCTGGACTCGCGCACCAAAGCGAGACTATGAATTGGTCGCTAACCGATCCGATGGGCGATGGTGATCGACGGTTTTCATCCAACCGCTTGCAAGGATAGTAGGAGTGAGCGTGCCCCTTTCGCATTCCTCAGACACGCCACAGGATCCGCAACTTCGCGCTCTTCTGCGCGTATGGGCCGGAAAACTGGTCGATTCCGATGCCGCCGCGGACCGCGTCGTGCAGCGAACCATCAACATCATCTGCGACAATCCCGAGCTCTTGGATGGCGCTCGAATGAATGAAGCGCTCTTCGCCCTCCTGCGCCGGCACGCCTTCGACGAAAACGACCTCGGAGCGAGCCGACAGAGTAAGGGTTCAGTATCGACTATCGGCAGAGCGTTGGGCGGAGAGACTATAAAGTCCAAATAATCCCCAGCCGGAGCAAGCTGTTGTCAATCCGCCGGCCCACCGAACACTGAACCTTTCCTCCCACCGACACTCCAAGCAAGGCGCCTGTTGTTGGCGTCGTGCCGACCGCTTGTAGCCCGGGCTAAAACGAAGCCGTTCCCGTTATGCAGGTCGTCACGTTTCCGCCGACCCATATCGCGTCGGTGTCCTGGATCACACGCACTCGCCCTTCACGCCCGAGAACAGTCCCCTGCGCTGCCGTATAGACAGTTGCGGCAATGCCGCTGCCAATCAGCCAGCATGCGATGCCCGCATTGAGGCTGCCGGTGACGGGATCTTCGAAGCCTGCGGCCGTAAACGCCCGCACCTCGAAGTCGGCATCCCTGCCATCGTCTTGCGGATGCCATGGCGCGCAGACCCCGACCCGAATGCCGGAGATCGCACGGAAATCGGGTTTCAACGCAAGAACCTCCCGGCGGCTTCTCAAAAGCAACGCCAGCCAACCGGGACCATTGTCCACCCATTGCGCCGCGACGACATCTTCGCGCGAAAGATGAAGGCCATTCAGCACTTGCTCGAATAAGGCCGGTTCAAGATCACCCTGCCGGATGAGCGGCGGAGCTGCGAAAGCCAGACCGTCCTCGAACTTGCGCACGCGAATGAGACCGGCTGCGCACTCCTGAACAATATCCCTCCTCTGAAATTCGCCCTGTGCAGCAAGCCACGCATGGCAACTGCCAAGGGTCGGATGCCCCGCGAAAGGCAGCTCCGTCAGAGGCGTAAATATCCGGACACGATAATCCGCTTCCGGATTTTGCGGACGGAGCAGAAACGTCGTTTCGCTGAGATTCGTCCAGTTTGCGAAGGCCGCCATCTGCCCATCCGCCAGATCATCCGCATCCATGACAACAGCGAGCGGGTTGCCGCGCAGTGGTTGGGACGAGAACACATCGACCTGCTGAAAGCCCAACGTCAGCGTCTGTTTCCCTTGCATGGAATCGCACCTCTCCTGCGTCTTTGGAATCCCGCTTGGCCAAGCAGGCTTTCACGGCGTAGGCAAGTGTCTATCGCGTTTCGGCGCCGATCTCGATGCAAATCTCCAGATCTGCATTAAACGCTGAAGACCGGCCAAGACTGCGATATCTGACAGCAGAGCCTTCGCCGGTGGGCAGATACCTGAAACCACAAGCGAAAATTGCCGACGGCATTCGCGCCATCACAACGATCTCTCGCCGGGGCTGGCCGCCAGTATGCGGTCAAGCGGCTCGAACAACTCGGGCATTGCCATCGTCGATGACAGCAGGAGCTTTGCGCGAGGGACGGCGATGACTGTCAGTCTTTGCCCCTTGGTTATCCTTGCGGACACAACGGGGCGCCCCTCCTCGTCGAAGGTCATGATGAGATCTGGAAAGGACGCTATCCGATGACCATCGATATCGAAGGTCATGAACTCGTTGATGAAGCGCAGCTTCGCCTTCGTGGAAATGGTCGCATGGCCGATGTCCAGGCCGTCGCGCCGTTCACATTGATAGTCGATTACCTCCCCTTCCAAGGCGATCTCACCTTCCATGTGCCGTACAACGGCCTCAACGCCTCCATCGAGCAGCGCCCGCCCAACGCCAATCGCCTGGCTGATCGCACCCGGCGCACCGTTATCGATTGCAAGGGAAAGCGGCACCGGATTGCGGGCGACGGCCACAAGTCCGCCCGCTTCTACGGAAGCACCGCGAACGATGTTGGCCGCTCTCTCCAGCGTTCCGGACAGCAAGCCTTCGACAAAATGCTCGCTGTCGCCGCCTGCATAGGCCTGCTGCGAGCGGTAGCCTTCCATTCTGTGGAGCCCCAATGCCCCCATCAACCCCGTTGGATGAGCACGGCCGTTGCAGGCAAGGTCCAGCACCGGCAATCCGGTCAAGGCGGATTGTAGCCAGCCATTGACGGTTGTCTCAGCTCCGTTCTCATTGGTGTTGATGGCAGCAATTCGCGGCTCCACCTGCCGAATTTGTGTGAGAGCCCGCAGCATATGAGCCGCACGAACATGGGCCCGCGGAGACGAAGGCGCCCCCACGAGTGCGACCGTGACGCAAAGCGTCTCCGCTGATATCTCCCCCGGACTCCACAGTTGCGGGGTCCCCGCCTCTAATGCCAGTCTCGCGGAGCGTAGTCCCTCGTCGATCGATCCTCCTCCTCCGCCGCCGAGAATGGCTCCTCCCAGGACGGCCGGTTCGATGTCGTCTAATGTCAGCGTCCGTTTCATCTCAGCGCAAACCCGCCGTCCGGATAGAGCGTCGATCCCGTCATGAACGTGTTTTGCATGAGGAAGGCCACCGTACCAGCCACTTCATCCGTGGTGCCGACACGCTTCAGCAGTGCAACGTCGCTATAGGACGAGAAGGACGCATCACGCAGTTCCGTCGGCTGGCGCTGCCATAGGTCGCTGTCAATCGTGCCGGGCGATACGACGTTCACCCGCACCGGCGCCAATTCCACAGCAAGCGAACGGCCGAGGCCCTCAATCGCGGCATTGCAGGCGCCATAGGCGGCACCGTTCGGCGCCGGACGCACGCTATAGGCACCTGCCATCAACGTGATGGAACCGTCCTTTGCTAGGTGAGGCAGAGCATGTTTGACAGCGTAATATTGCCCCCAAAACTTCGACTTGAACGAGCTTTCCGCCACTTCGTCGGTCACTTCATCTATTCGGCCGCGCGCATAAGACGCTCCTGGCGTGAAAAGATGGTCGATTGCCCCAGCCGCCTCGAAAAAAGCCTTGATCGAGGCCTGATTGAGATTGTCGACCTCAGCTCCTCGTGCCGAGGAACCCAGACGTTGGACCGCCTTTTCGATGCGCTCGCCGTTCCGGCCGCCGACGACGACGGAGGCTCCAAGCGAAATGGCGATCTCCGCGACGCGCAAGCCGATGCCGGAGGTGCCGCCGATAATGGCAACTGTCTTGTTGGTAAGCATATTCAGTCCTTGTTGAACGAGTGGTTGGTCGATGCCTGAATGTCGCCATCGCCTTTGGGCGTGCGCGATGTAAGCTTTGCGTAGAATGGCACCAGCACCCGCTGGATCAGCCAGTAGGAAAGTCCGGCGGCGCAAAGCGCGTTTATGGAGGGGATGCCGACACTGATGTAGAAGCCGACGAGGAAGCCTATGGCCCAGCTGAACAGACCTGCGGGATTCCAGGCTTCGCTTGCGTCCGGCGCCAGTCCATGGATAGCCGAACGGTCCAACAGAGCCCTCTGCCGACGCAGGACGAAGTAATCCACGATCATGATCCCTCCAACGGGAGGAATGGCGACGCCCAGCACAATGACGAATCCGGTGAACTGCTGAAGGCCGCCCCAAATCGACAACAGGGTCCCGCACGCGCCGATGACGAGCGTTGCTGTCGTGCGGCCGACCGAAATGCCGAAAACGCTCTGGAAGAAATTCACGACACCGAGCGAGGCGGAGTACAGATTCCAGTCATTGATCTTCCCCGTCGAGGCGACCAGGATAATGATGCCCACAAAGCTCGTTGTCGTGACGATGATCTTGACGACATCCGCGCTGCCTACGGCGTGCGCGAGCAGAACGCCGATAAGACCGACCAGATATTCCCCGAATGTGATGCTGACCACGGTTTGCTTGACGACGTCAAATGCGGAGCGGTTGAACCGGCTCATATCAGGCGTAACAACCGCGCCGATAATGAACGAGCCCGCAACCATGGTCGCCCCCGCGGTTAGGCTCAGTGCCGGGCCGGGAGCATCAGAATTGATCAGACTTTGGAGTGAATGGGTCGAGAGTGCCGAAGCGATCGACCAGCCCGCCAGCACCAGAAATGCCGGAACCGTGACATAGGCAAACCAGGCCATTGCAGAGAAGCCGAAGGTGACGACGAGAGTAACCGCCAGACCACACGCCACGGCCCAGCCCCAAAATGGCAATCCGCCCGTCAGGGACTGCATTCCGGAAGCGAATATTGCATTCTGAACAGCAAACCAGCCGACGAGACTGATGGCTATGACCAGCGACAGCAAACTGGAGCCGTGTCGTCCGAACCCGGTCCAACGGGCCAGCATCGCCGTGCTCATTCCTTCCCTTTGCCCTGCGATGCCGACAAAGATCGAAACGATCTCCAGGATGACCGCCCCCAAGGTCAGCGCCAGAAAGGCGTCCTTGAAGGTCATGCCGTAGCCGAGCAGTGCACCGACCATGAATTGAGAAAGGCATGAGAGCTGGCCAAACCGCTGCATCGCAACCGAGAGCCAGGAATAACGCGCACTCATCGGTACTCGAGTGAGGGTAAAGTCATCAAGATCGTGATTTATGTCTGGCCGATTTTCCATTGTCTGTTCCCTTTTTCTTCGCACCGTGAGCCCGGCACGCGGAACAGACATTAATCGTTCTTTCAATTCTCAGCTTATCCAATTACTCTCAATATATCGGAATTTAATTCCGTTATAGGGAGACACATGATTTCCAGCGAGCATTTGACGGCGATCCGTACGTTCATGCAGGCCGCCAGAAGCGAGAATTTCTCGGATGCAGGTGCAAAGCTCGGCTTGACGAGCTCGGCGGTCGGCAAGGCAGTAGCGCGGCTTGAAACGCGGCTCAGCGCACGCCTGTTTCACCGCACAACGCGCCAAATGACCCTGACGGAAGATGGCGCGCTGTTCCTGCAGGCATGTCAGCGCGCCTTCAATGAGCTCGAAGCCGCAGAAGCAACCTTGACCTCCAGAACGCGCGAACCCGCCGGCAGGCTCAAGATCAGCCTGCCGGAACTGCTGGGCCGCAAGGTAATCATGCCGATTCTGTTGGAGCTGTCGCAGACCTATTCCATGCTGACCTTCGATGTCAGCTTCTCAAACCGGCTCACCGACCTGGTGGAAGACGGCATGGATCTCGCCGTTCGGATTGGAAACGTCGGAAACAGCGCCGATCTGGTCGCGCGTCGCCTGGGTACGCAGAACATCGTCATCTGCGCATCGCCCGACTATCTCACCCGCCGCGGTACACCAGAAGCCGTGTCCGACCTTGCGGGGCACGACTGCATCACCTATTCGCGAAGCGACGGGCGGGCGCCGTGGTTACTGGCCGATGAGACCGGCCTCGTCCGGCAGACGGACGTTTCCGGCACGTTCAACGTCGGCAGCTATGATGCAATCTATGACTGCGTTTTGCGCGGATTCGGCGTGGCGCAACTCCCCGAATGGCTTGTCGCCGATGCCTTGAAACAAGGAACTGTCGTGACTGTCATGCAAGCCTTCGCTCCGAACGGATTGCCCATTCAGGCCGTATGGCCACATCGACGTGACATGAATCTGAGAACACGGGTGCTGACCGACTTGCTTGTCTCACATTTTCGACAGTTTTAACGGCCTCTCGAAACGGTCGAGATTGACGGCGATCGTCCATAGGGCTGCACATCCGGACAAACGCATTTGCTCGTCGGCGCCCTGCGGATCGATAGATGTCCTTGGAGAAGGGTTGCGCATTCCTACCGCTTTGCCAGACAATGAGTCTGGAGATATCAATGTTTCGCCAGCCGCAACGGTGGCCTGGCCAGAATCCTGGCGCCAGCGGCTTCTCTTCGCCTATCAAAAGACATTGAAGTTGGAGTATGATGACAATCAGGTCTTTGGAAATGATCGGCTTGTGAGCAAAAATACGAAATCACGCATGAAGTATCGTCCCGTTGTTCTTATTGGCTTTCTCGCCGTCGCAGTTATCGTCATGAGCTCATTCGTCAGCCGCTCCGCTTTGGGGTTGGTTGTCAGAGCCTGCGAGATCAATTCCACCCTCACGGGATCGCCGTATCCGTGCCTCAAAGTCGTTCAGGCACAGGACCCATTGTCTTCCTACGCGGTGCTGCGCGAGCCGACCGACAAGGAACGCACGATTCTTGCGCCACTGGCCGACGTGCCCGGTATCGAAGACCCCCGACTTCTGACGGCAGGAGCACCGAACTATTTTGATGAGGCGTGGCGGGAGCAATCGACCGGCACCGGCCTGCGCGAGGAAGGAGTTTTATCGCAGCGTTTTGCGCTCGCGATAAACGCCGCCAATTGGCGCACACAGGATCGGCTCCACATCCATATGGGGTGCGAGACGCCCCGCTTTCGCGCGCTCTTGAAGACACATGCCGCAGAAATCGTAAGTGACAGGTTTACAAGCCTGAAGACCAGAGCCGGTTGGTGGGCTCTCTTCCACAAGGCTGACGACCTCACAAATCTGAACCCTCTGAAGCTGGTGGCAGACGGTCTGCAGGGAGCCCGCTCGGACATGGAGAACGTTGTCGTTGGCGTCTTCGGCTCGACATTGCCGGACGGTCAGCGCGGCTTCTATATTCTGGCGAGGATCATGGGAGAAAACAAATCTCATGGATCTGCAGAGGACATGATCGATCCCAAGTGCCAATCCTAACGCCCGGCAAGCCGTTGCGACTTTCCTGATATCTATCCATGCAGCATGGATGGGAGAAAGCAAGGGACGAACCTTTGCTGAAGCGTAGAGCTCGAAAGAAGTTCGGCATCGCATCCGATGCCAGTATCTTACTTTCGTTCCTTGCCACGTCTCATCCTTCAAAATGCATAGACTCCATCGTGAGCGCCAATTTGACAAACCATTCCCCTTATAGTCTATAAAAATAGTTTGTTATTTCTATCGATCACCCCGTTCTTGTCGCTAGGCTTCGTCCATTGAAGTCAGGGAACCGCCGGAAATGGACGCCCGGCAAAGGGGACAGATATGAAATTCAAACAACTCGTCGCCGCGGCCGCCTTCGGTCTCGCCAGCATCTCGATCGCGGTTGCCGCAAATGCGGCCGACAAGAAGGTCGTTGTCGGCTATCAAACCGATGCGCTGCCTTCCTCCGTCGCCATTGCCAACGGCGATTTCGCCAAGGAGACCGGCTACACGATCGACTTCCGCAAATTCAACTCGGGAGCCGAGATCTTTGCCGCCATCGCATCGGGCGATGTCCAAATCGGCTATGTCGGCTCGAGCCCATTTGCAGCCGCCGCATCGCGCGGCCTTGAGGTCAAGGCTTTCTACCTCTCGTCCATCTCTGGTATCGACGAAGCGCTTGTGGTGCGCAACGGCTCCGGCATCAATACCCTCGCCGACCTGAAGGGCAAGAAGCTCGCGGCAGCACCGGTTTCGACCGACCACTACCAATTGCTCGCACTCATCAAGTCGCTCGGCCTCACAGAAAAGGATGTGCAGGTCTTCGCCGTCCCGCAGCCCGAAATCGTGGCCAGCTACAATCGCGGCGATATTGACGGCGGCTTCGTCTGGGATCCGGCGCTGAGCGAATTGAAGAAAAACGGCAAGGTCCTCGTCACGTCAAAGGACGTCGCCGAAAAGGGCGCGCCGACCTTTTCCGCCTGGGTGGCAACATCGAAATTCGCAGCCGACAACCCGCAATTCCTGAAGGCCTATGCCTCCGTCATCAACAAATACTATGCCTCTTTCGCCGCGGACAAGGCGGCTTGGGGGCCGGAGAGTGACAACGCAAAAGCACTTGCCAAACTGCTCGGCGGAACTGCAGATCAGCAGGCAGCCGCGCTCAAGAACCTTACTCTCCTGACACCCGACGTACAGGCATCGGCCGACTGGCTCGGTGGCGGCGAAAAGTCGGGAGCGGCGAAAATCTTGAAGGACACGGCAACCTTCCTGAAGGGCCAGGGCAAGGTCTCCGACGTTCTGCCGAGCTATGGCGCCTTCGTAACAGCCGATGCGCTCGTGAGCGCAAGCAACTGATCCTCCCTGACGCCGGCGTGCCTGTCGCGCCGGCGTCGAACGTTCGGGAAAAAAGCCATGCTTCAAGTCGATCACGCCAGTGTATTCTTCGCAGCGCAGGACGGGAGAACCGTTCACGCGCTCGATCGCGTCTCCTTCAATATCCCCGAACGCGGCATCGTGGTTGCCCTAGGTTCTTCCGGTTGTGGCAAATCCACCCTGCTCAATGCGATCGCCGGCTTCCTGCCGCTTTCCGAAGGATCCATCACGCTTGATGGTAGGTCTGTCTCCGGTCCGGGCTCGGATCGTGGCGTGGTCTTCCAGAAAGATTCGCTGCTGCCGTGGAAGTCCGTCGCCGACAATGTCGCGCTTGGACTGCAGTTTGCGGGCCTGAGACGCAGCGAACGGCGTGAGCGTGCTTTGGAGTTGCTCCGTCTGGTCGGGCTGACGGATTTTGCCAACGCAACGCCTTATGAACTCTCGGGCGGAATGCGTCAGCGCGTGGGCATCGCCCGCGCATTGGCAACCGAACCGGACATTCTGTTGATGGACGAACCCTTCGGCGCGCTCGACAGCCTGACGCGGGAGCAGATGCAGGAACTACTCATCTCCATCTGGGCCAGAACCAACAAGCGGATCTTCTTCATTACCCATTCGATCGAAGAGGCCCTGTTTCTCGGCACCGAGGTGCTGGTGATGTCGCCGCGACCGGGCCGGGTCGTCGCCCGCTTCAATCTCGATTTCGTGCATCGTCTGGCCGCCCACGGCGATGCGCGGTCGATCACCACTTCCCGCGAATTTGCCGAACTCAGAGAGGAAATTCGCGCGATCCTTCACAATGCAGACAATATCAGGAGCGCGGCATGACCGACATTACTGGCACTCGCCCCGTTTCTGTCCGTTCGCCGGAAGTAAAAGCAAAGCTGGTTCGCATGCCCGGATTCAGCGTCGGTGCGAAGCCGACAATCGCGATCAGCCTCGTAACCGGAATTGTCTTTTTGGGCGCCTGGTGGTTAGTCTCCAAGCTCGGCCTGGTCTCTCATCTCTTTCTCCCGCGGCCCGACGAAGTCCTGACGCAAATCAGCGTCATCTACCGCGATGGCTATGCTGGCGCATCACTCTCGGAACACATAATCGCAAGCCTGTTTCGCATCATCGTCGCGGCGGCGATTGCGATCGGGATCGGCATTCCCGTCGGCCTGCTGATGGGCCTTAGCCGCTGGGCGAAGGGAATTCTGGATACGCCGATCGAATTCTACTGGCCGCTGCCTCCACTTTCTTACCTGCCGCTGATGATCATCTGGCTCGGCATCGGCGAAACCTCCAAGATCACCCTGCTGGTACTCGCCATGTTTGCGCCGATCTGCCTGTCCGCTCAGGCCGGTGTGCGCTCGCTTCCTCTCGAGCGTGTCAATGCAGCGCGTTCGCTCGGTGCAAGCCGGCTGCAGCTCTTCCTTTCCATCGTTCTGCCTTCGGCCTTGCCGGAGATCCTGACCGGGGTCCGAATTGCCTTCGGTATTGGCTGGGGAACGCTGGTGGCGGCGGAACTCATCGCCTCGACGCGCGGCATCGGTTTCATGATCATGTCGGCATCACAATTCCTTGCAACCGACGTCGTCTTCGTCGGCATCGGCATAATCGCCCTTTGCGCCTTTGCCTTCACGGCGACGATCCGCATTCTCGAAGCAGTTCTCGTTCCGTGGAAGGGCAAACTCTGAGCGCATGATGGACGGGTGTCACCCATCTCCGTCGCGGCGATACCTTCCCATCCAATACATGCAGGCATGGTCATGAGCAGCAGCGAATTTCTCTGGTACATTCCCAATGACACGAAGCCCGGCCATCGAGGCGACTCCACAGTCGAAAGCCACAACAGCCTGGAAACGTTGACGAACCACGCCAAGGCGCTGGAAGAGCATGGCTGGAAAGGCGCGCTGATCGGCACCGGCTGGGGGCGGCCTGATACCTTCACCGTTGCCACCGCTCTTACCACAAGAACCACAAGCTTCGAGCCGTTGATCGCCATTCGCCCCGGCTATTGGCGGCCTGCACAATTCGCATCCGCGGCCGCCACATTGGATCAGCTGAGCGGCGGCCGCGTGCGCGTCAACATAGTCTCCGGCAAGGACAATCTCGCCGCTTATGGCGACAGCGAGGGAGATCAAGCGCAGCGATATACCCGCACCCGGGAATTCATGCGGCTGGTTCGCAAGCTTTGGACCGAAGAGAACGTTACTTATGAGGGTGAACACTTCCGCGTTGCCGAATCAACGGCAGCGCCGCGGATTCAGGCTCGCGGCGAGCGCAGGCACCCCAAGCTCTATTTCGGCGGCGCTTCGGAGGCGGCCGAAAGCGTGGCGGCCACCGAGGCGGACGTTCAGCTCTTCTGGGGTGAGCCGCTTGATGGCGTACGCGAACGGATCGAGCGCTTGAAGTCGCTGAGCAAGGCGCTCGATCGCAATCTCGCTCCGCTGGAATTCGGCTTGCGCATCACCACGCTCGTGCGCGAGACCAGCGCACAAGCGTGGGCGGACGCCGAAGCAAAAGTCGCCGGGATGGCTGAAGATAACGGCGCAGGCTGGCATGATCACCGGCAGTCCATTGCAGTCGGACAGAGACGCTTGTTCGACCTCAATGCACGCGGCGATGTACTCGACGATAACCTTTACACCGCACCGGGCAAATTCGGTGGCGGCGGCGCCGGGACCACATGGCTGGTTGGGTCGGCAGAAGAGGTTGCCCGCTCGCTGCGCAAATACAGAGAGCTGGGCATCACGCATTTCGTCCTGTCGGATACGCCCTACCTGACGGAAATTCAGCGCCAGGGGGATCAATTGCTGCCCCTTCTACTCGACTGATTACCTAAACAGCCGTTAGCTCTACCCACAGAACATCGAGAACACGCGACTTTCCAAGCCGCGCTCCGTCAATTATGACGGTTTCATGACAATAAATGCATGGAGTTTTGATGTTAGGCTGGTTTCGCAAACTCATGCCGCGCGAGGATCGTTTTTTCGATCTCTTCGCGCAGCACTCGCGCACGATCGTCGGCGCTGCTGAAGCCCTGAACGAACTTTTGGCCGGCAAGGACATCGACGCGAAAGGCCGGCGGATCATAGAGCTTGAAAATCAGGCTGACGGCATCACGCGCGATGTGCTGCTTGCGGTGCGGCGCAGCTTCATCACGCCATTCGACCGCGGCGACATCAAGGATCTCATCATGTCCATGGATGACGCCATCGACATGATGCACAAGACGGTGAAAACCATCCGGTTGTTCGAGCAGAAAAGCTTCGATCCCGGCATGCAGCAGATGGGCGAAGTGATCGTCAGAGCCGCGCATCTCGTCGCCGAGGCCGTTCCTCTTCTCGATCGCATGGGCCCCAATGCCTCCAAGCTTGCCAATCTCACGGAAGAGATCGTCAAGGTGGAGGGTCGCGCCGACGAACTCCACGACCAGGGACTGAAGAATCTGTTCCGCAATTACGGCGCCTCCAATGCCATGGCCTTTATCATCGGCAGCGAGATATACGGCGAACTGGAGAAGGTTGTCGACCGCTTCGAGGACGTCGCCAATGAGATCAACGGCATCGTGCTCGAGAGCGTCTGATGGAGGCCACCCTCGCCTTTCCCTTGCTGATAGGGATCATCGCCACTGCCTTGTTCTTCGACTTTCTGAACGGGCTTCATGATGCAGCAAATTCCATCGCTACCATCGTGTCGACCCGTGTCCTGCGGCCGCAATATGCGGTCCTGTGGGCAGCGTTCTTCAACTTCATCGCTTTCCTCTTTTTCGGGCTGCATGTGGCCGAGACGCTCGGAACCGGCATTATCGATCCGAGCATCGTCGATGCCTCCGTCATCTTCGCCGCACTGCTGGGAGCGATCGTCTGGAACATCGTCACCTGGATATTTGGGATACCCTCCAGCTCGTCGCATGCGCTGGTCGGCGGGTTGATCGGCGCCGGCCTCGCCAAGGTCGGCGTAAGCTCGATCGTCTGGCTCGGTGTCTTCAAGACGGCCGGCGCTATCGTGATGTCACCCTTGATCGGTTTTATCCTGGCGCTATTCCTCGTCCTGATCGTGACTTGGCTATTCGTGCGACAGACACCCTTTGCTGTCGACAGCACATTCCGCATCCTGCAGTTCTTCTCGGCGTCGCTCTATTCGCTGGGACACGGCGGCAACGATGCGCAAAAGACCATGGGCATCATCGCCATTCTCCTTTATTCCCAAGGATATGGCGGAGGTTCCTTCCATGTTCCGCTATGGGTCGTGCTTTCCTGCCAGACAGCCATGGCGCTCGGTACACTGTTTGGCGGATGGCGGATCGTGCACACGATGGGCTCGAAGATTACCCGTCTCAATCCGATGCAGGGATTCTGCGCGGAGACTGGCGGCGCGCTGACGCTCTTTGCCGCGACCTGGCTTGGCATACCGGTATCCACCACCCACACCATCACCGGCGCCATCATTGGTGTTGGTGCCGCTCGTCGCGTTTCGGCGGTACGCTGGGGTATCGCGGGCAATATCGTGATCGCCTGGATCATTACACTGCCGGCGGCAGCAGCGATCTCTGCACTTTCCTATTGGGGCATGCAGCTTTTCAGGTAAGCAAGCAGAAGCGACGATGAACGAAAATGACCGCGACTTGCAAAGCCGCGGTCATTAAACTTCTTGTTATCAATTGCTTATTGGCAATTGCACATGTCCGGCATCAAAACTCTTCCCATGAGGAGGCCGCAGCGGCAGTCGCGCCGCCCGAGCCCGTAAACGCACCGGCGATACGTGACCGCAGCGAACGCGCCGGCGAAGCGGCGGCTTTCGACTGCTCCGTCGCCATTGCGGGTCGTGACTGGCCGCGGCCGCCATTGAGCGCGAACTGTCCAAGCAGCTCGTTCAAGGCAGTGACTTCTTTGGACAGGCTGTAGCTCGCAGCCGTGGACTCCTCGACCATGGCTGCATTCTGCTGCGTGCCCTGATCGATGGTGTTGACCGCAGTGTTGATCTCCTGCAATCCGGTTGCCTGCTCACGCGCGGCCTCGACGATCGCACGGACATTGCGATCGATATCTTCGACTTCCTTGACGATCTGCTGAAGCGACTGCCCAGTTCGCGACACGAGATCCACGCCGCTGTCGACCTGCTGGCCGGACGTCGAAATCAGTGCCTTGATTTCCTTGGCAGCCTTTGCCGAACGCTGGGCAAGCTCACGCACTTCCTGAGCAACGACGGCAAATCCCTTGCCGGCTTCGCCAGCTCGTGCTGCTTCAACCCCTGCATTGAGAGCGAGCAGATTTGTCTGGAAGGCGATATCGTCGATGACGCCGATGATGTTGCTGATCTCGCTCGACGATTTCGAGATGGCCTCCATGGCGGCGATCGCCTCGCGCATGACTTCGCCGGACTTTTCGGCGCCGACGCGGGCTCGCCCGACCAACGAGCTCGCCTCTTCCGCCCGGCGGGTGGAATCCTTGACCGTGGTGGTGATTTCCTCGAGTGCCGCAGCGGTCTCCTCTACCGAGGCCGCTTGCTGCTCCGTGCGTTTCGAAAGATCGTCGGCCGCGGAGCGGATTTGGCTGGCGCCGGCTGCGATCGCTTGACCGCCCTGACCGACCGCGCGCAGCGTCTCCTCAAGCTTTGCCATCGACGCGTTGAAGTTCGTCCTCAGCTGATCGAGGTGGGCGACGAAAGGCTTCTCGATGCGATAGACCATGTTGCCATTCGAAAGCTCAGACAAGCCGCTCGCCAGCCCATCAACGGCGAATTGGGTATCGGCCGCGTCCTTGGCCTTCTGCGCCTCACGTTCCAGTCTTTCCCGTTCAGAGAGGCTTCGCCCTGCGGCAGCTTCCTGCTCCAATCGAATACGTTCAAGCGCATTGTCGCGAAATACAGAGACTGCTGCCGCCATCTGACCAACCTCGTCCCTGCGGCCAAGGCCTGCGATCTGTTCGTCCGTATGCCCGTCGGCAAGCGATACCATACGGGCTCGTAGTCGCTCAATCGGCAGGGTGATACCACGGGCGGAAACGAGAATGGCAATCAGGATTGCCGCAGCAAAGATGAGACCAAGTGCGACAAGCGTATCGGTGATCGTACTTGACGCATGCTCGTCAAGTCTATCGCTCTTGGCATTGATGTTGTCGTTGAAGGTATCGAGCCAGTGGCGAACGGCAAGGACCTCCTCCTTGATGAGCGGGTCGGCCTGCTTCAGAAGCTTGGTGGCCGTATCGTTGTCATCGACAAGCCCAGCCTTCACGGCCCGATCGGTCAGCGCGACAATGTCATTTGCCTTCGCCGCCAGCTTCTCGATCGCGTCAGCTTCGTCGGGAATCAACTGCTTAACCGTCGCAAAGCGAGCGAGAAGAACGCTCTTGTTCTCGTCGTAATCTTTCGAAAACGTCGCCATCTCCGGGTCTTTCGTGCTGTAGACCAGGATCTGATAGGCATTGTAACTCAGTGCTGTCACCCGCTGGCTGGCTCTGGACATCTCGACGGCCGCGGTCTCATCCTTCGAAATGAAATTCGAATAGGTGCCAACGCTATCCTTATACTGGCTCGATATAAAGAAGACACTTGCAACCCCAATCAGGCAGATCGGGATGATGATGGAGAGTACTTTCGTCCTGATTTTGGCATTCTGGAGAAATGACATGATTTGCCTGCTCTCGGTGAAGAGCCGACAATCGCGTGCACGCCGCAGAATGCGCCCGCGCCGATGATTGCCTGCCGTGGGGGAGTCGGGGGCATCGCAGATAAAGAGCGTCCTGCTCACCGCCAACGGCGCTGCAAAGCAACAAGAACATAATAGACTGATGAATCGGTTAAAATAACGAAATATTACATAAATTTAATTATGCTATAAATATAATATTCTAATAATGCGGATTTTGATAATCAAGAATTGCAAGGATATTCTCATTTCAATCCTTGCGTTTAAACTCAATGCTAAACAACGACGAATCTATACTTTCCTGTGCTGCATAAAACAAGAATAACCTCAAAGAAGATCAATATATTTCCCTCTACCCAACCAGAGCCCCTCGTATTCACCCGTACACGAAGATGAGGCACTCGCTTCTTGTCGCAGGCGGCCGTCGGCCAGCAGGGATTAGCACCAACTCTCAATAATGGTATATTGACATAAATTTAGCCCGGGCTATATTTTTTGCAGCGAGCTGGAGAAGCCCCATGACAGACTCGATTGCCCGGCAGACCCTGTCGGAACGTACAGATACGCAGATTCGCGAAGTTCTGGCCGGCAGGCGCCGTGGGTTCCGATCCGCCCTTCTTTTCGCAGGCCCGGCGGTCATTGCTTCCATTGCCTACATGGATCCAGGCAATTTCGCGACAAATATCCAGGCGGGCTCCGGTTACGGCTATTCTCTGCTTTGGGTCGTGTTGGTGGCGAACCTTATCGCCATGCTCTTTCAGGCGCTTTCGGCAAAACTTGGCATCGTCACCGGCCGCAATCTTGCAGAGCTCTGTCGTGACGAATTTTCAGCACCCGTCCGTTATACAATGTGGGTCGTCAGTGAAATCGCCGCGATGGCGACGGACCTGGCAGAATTCCTGGGCGGCGCAATCGGCCTCTCGCTCCTCTTCCAGATGCCGCTCATCGCCGGCATGGCGGTCACCGCAGTGGTGACCTATGGCGTGCTGTTGATGGAGAAGCGCGGCTTTCGACCCATGGAATTGATCATCGGCGGCCTAGTTGCCATCATCAGCCTTTGCTACATCGCCGAGATGTTCATTGCTCCCGTTGCCTGGGGTCAGGCAGCTCTCGGCACGATCTTGCCGTCGATCCCGGATTCTACGGCCCTGACCATCGCAGTCGGCATCATTGGCGCGACCGTTATGCCACACGCCGTCTATCTGCACTCCGGCCTCACTCAACATCGTGCTCCGGGCCGCAACGACAATGAGCGCCGGAAACTCGTCTTCTTTTCGAATTGGGAATGCGTGATTGCGCTCGCCGTCGCCGGAGTGGTGAATATGGCCATGGTGATCATGGCATCGGCCGCCTTCCATGCGGGCCATTCCGACGTTGCCGAGATCGAAAGCGCCTATCACACCCTCACACCCCTGCTCGGCGGGGCGGCGGCAAGCATCTTCCTGATCTCCCTCATGGCTTCCGGCATCTCGTCGTCGGCAGTCGGCACCATGGCCGGGCAGATGATCATGCAAGGCTTCGTCGGCTTCCGCATTCCCGTCTGGATACGCCGTCTCGTGACGATGCTCCCGGCATTCGTCGTGGTCCTCATGGGCGTCAACACCACGGAGGCGCTCGTCTATAGCCAGGTCGTGTTATCCTTCGCGCTACCCATTCCGATGATCGCGCTCGTCATGTTCACCCGAAACCGCGCCATCATGGGCAACTTCGCCAACGGCAGGCTGACCGATATCGCGGCAATTGGCGGAACGATCGTCATTCTCGGCCTAAACGCGATCCTGCTCCTCCAGACTTTCGGCATCCCGATTCCCGGCTTCGGCAACGGCTGATCCATATCTGAGGATCGGAGACCGGAGTTTCATAACGGAGTTGCATTCTTTATAGTCAAGGCTAAACGTCATTACACGACTCTTAATCTCATGAGGGTAAGCCGCCTTGACGAAACCACCCCCCGCCCTGGAAAGCCGCCTCGCCTCCACCGAAGTCGAGACGCATGTCGAGGCGTTTCAGAAAAGCCGCGATGACCGGCGCACGGAGCTCATGGAGGACTACGTCGAGCTCATTGCCGACCTGATAGAACATGCCGGTGAGGCGCGTCAGACTGACATCGCACAGCGGCTCGGGGTAACCCAGCCTACCGTGGCAAAAATGCTCAAGCGGCTGGCGGAAGAAAACCTCATTACCCAGCGCCCTTACCGCGGCGTCTTCCTGACAGAGGAAGGACATCGGCTCGCCATGGCGACGCGGCGGCGACATCAGGTCGTCGAGGCCGTCCTCTGCCGTCTGGGCGTCGATCCCGACACCGCGAGAAACGACGCCGAGGGCATCGAACATCACGTCAGCGAGAAGACTTTGGAAGCTTTTGAACGCTTCCTGAAGACATGATGACCACAAGGCGGGACCAAAGAGCCATTTTTGGCACAGTTTCAACAAGAATGAATTGAAACTAGTCCACGAACAATTGCCTGACTTGACCAATCAGCCGGTATCAACGCAAGTTTTACGAATATTCGCTAGGCAGAATTTAGCGAACCGCCGGTCCCATTGTTTTGCATTCCGCCTATCCGACCGGCACAGGGAATCATGATGAACGCCCAGGATTTTAGTTCCGCCATATTCGATCTCGCTCCCGTTGCCATGTGGCTGGAGGATTTCAGCGGAATCAAGGAGCAATTCGAACATTGGCGCAGCGAAGGGGTCAGCGACCTGCGCTCTTTCTTGCTAGCCGACCTGCGCCGCGTGGCGACCTGCTCGCAGAATATCCGCGTCCTCGCCGTCAATGCTAAAGCCCTGGACCTGTTTGAGGCGCATTCTTTCGAAGCTTTGGTTGGCGGGCTTTCCGATATTTTCCGAGGCGAGATGCTTCAAAGCCACGTGAATGAGCTGGTAGCGCTTTGGGAAGGAAAGACGGAGTTTTCGAGCACGGCAATCAACTACACGCTGGGCGGACGCAGACTGGATATCCAGCTTCGCGCCGTCATCCTGCCGGGACACGAGGCCTCCTGGGACCGCCTGCTACTGACAACCGAAGACGTGACAGCACGCGAGGAAGCACGGCGCGAGGAGGAACGCCAGCGCCGCTACGCGGAGGGAATGTTCGAACATTCGCCGGTCTCGCTCTGGGTCGAGGACTTCAGCCGCATCAAAATCCTGCTGGACGACATCCGCAAGCGCGGCATCATCGACTTTCAGGTCTTCCTCGACGTGCACCCCGAGTTCGTGCAGCAGTGCATGAGCGAGATCAGCGTGCTCGACGTCAATCAGGCCACACTGGATCTGTTCTGCGCGCCGGACCGCCAGACCTTGCACCAACGGATCGGCGAAGTCTTCCGCGACGATATGGAGAAGCATTTTCGCGGTCAGCTCGTGGAATTGTGGAACGACCGCCTCTTCCATCAGCGCGAAGTGCTGAACTACGCCCTCGATGGCTCCGAACGCCACGTTCTGTTGCAGTTTTCCGTCTTCCCGGGCCATGAACACGACTGGTCGCTGGTTCAGGTCGCACTGACGGATATTACCGCGCGTAAGAAGGCCGAGGCCTATCTCGAATATCTAGGCAAGCACGACGTACTCACCAGGCTCTATAATCGCGCCTTCTACATGGATGAGGTCAACAGGTTGGAGCGCAAATCCCTGCGGCCAGTCTCTGCCATCGTCATCGATCTCAATGGTCTGAAGGAGGCTAATGACGAGAGCGGGCACGATGCCGGCGATTCGTTACTACGGCGCATGGGAGAAGTACTCTCCAGCGTGGTGTCCCAGCCAAATCATGCCGCCAGGATCGGCGGCGATGAATTCGCTGTTCTGATGCCGGGAGCCGATGAAATGGCAGCGGCTGCCATGGTCGACACCATCAATGAACTGCTGAAGATCAACAATCAGTTCTATTCCAGCGCGCCTCTCAGCGTCGCGGTCGGCGTCGCCACCAGCCTGCAGGGCGAAACCATAGAGGCCACTGTGAAACGGGCCGATCTGGGAATGTACGAGCACAAGAAGGCCCATCATGCGGCGGTAGCCAAGGTGGATATGCATCACGCAAAGCATGGTGCCTGAAGTCGGCACCCTGCATTTTTGTCTTTGCAAATGACCGGAAGGCCAGCGGCCAAATGTCCGGCAAGCGGGAACAAAAATCCGCCGCGTCTCATTTGGCCTTGCGGACACACGGAGTTTTTACATGGAAGATCAAGCGACGGGCGTCGTCATTGCCACCCGGACGGCCCTGGATCAGGCCTCCGCGCTTGCGGTTCAATATGGCTTCTCGATCCTCGGCGCTTTCATCCTGCTGATTGCCGGCTGGATTCTTGCAGGCGTTGTCAGTCGAGCATCCTACCGTGTCATCTCGCGTATCCGCGGCATCGACGAAACGCTGGCGAGCTTCTTCCAGAACCTCCTGCACTATAGCCTGCTGATCCTGGTGTTCATCACCGTTCTCGGGCAGTTCGGCGTTCAGACCGCTTCTATCATCGCCGCACTTGGCGCCGCAGGCCTCGCCATCGGCCTCGCGCTCCAAGGAACGCTTCAGAATATCGCCGCCGGCATAATGTTGCTGATCCTGCGGCCGTTTCGGGTTGGCGAATATATTGAGACGACGAACGTCAAAGGCTTCATCAAGGATATCGGTCTTTTCGCAACGGAAATGAGAACCGCGGACGGCCTCTATCTGATGGCGCCGAATTCTACCCTTTGGAACACGCCGATCGTCAATCACAGCCGCGAGCCAGACCGCCGCCAGGAGCTTTCGGTCATCCTTGCCGGCGGCTCCGATATCGAACTCGCGCGCAAAATCATTCTCGACGTGGTCAAATCCGATCAACGTGTCCAGACCACCCCCTCGCCTGTCGTTTATATCGACGATCTGTCCGCTGGCCAGACTACGCTGAAGATCGACTATTGGACGATCACTTCGGCCTGGACGCCTACCCGCCAGGACATCATCTCGAAGCTGCTGGCGCAGCTGGCCGCCGCCAATGTCGCACTCAAGTAGCGGCTGGCGCGCGTGGCGCAAAGCGTTGCGCGGTTTTGCGACGACGACAGGCGAAACATCAAGAACCTGAGCAGAGCACCTATCCGGCCTGCACCTAGATGGCACTACGCATCCGCTACCATCGCACGCGATAATCCAAGCGAAGATTGCCTGACGGAGTGAGCTTCTGCGGATCGGCGAAGGAAGCGGAGAAGTTGAGGTGTGGAGTAATCGGCTGGTGGAATGAGACTGCGCTCGAGAAGATGTTACCGACCTGTTTGAGGTTGCCGCTCGCAGATATGGACGTTCCAGTCCAGGGAACCGCAACGGTTACGGCCTGCGACGCGGTAATCAAGGTCGGTTCGTTTTGCCCGCCCGCATAATTCAGGCTCAAGGACCGGGAGGAGCGCATATCGAGATCCTCAGAGGCAATCCAGCTATGTGTGCGACCAAAACACAGCGATCCCGCGCCATTGAGCGTATCAACACGGAGCGCCATTTCACGCATCGGTGAGTTCGAAAAACGCCCCGGATGGTCGACCGCCATCCACCAGAAGGTTGCAAGCCTGCTGTCGCGAGGGATCGTTCCATTTATCGCCCCCGCAAGACCCAGGTCGACACCCGCGCTTACATCCCAAGCCATGGGCAATCGAAAACCGACCGTGGTCTTATAGGTGCGGGGCGCAACCTTCACCGGCGACCAGATCATCAAGTCACCGGGACTAAGACTGGTGTTGGCGCCGGCACTTGCAGCTTGCGACAGCGAAAGCACAGTTGCAAGAACGCCGAGCAAGGCGTGCTTTGCAGCAGAAGCCATTCATAGACCCATTTGTTTTCGCCCAGCACAGTGATTATCGGGGCGTATCGAGACAACAGCCATATATGCAGCTAGCGCCGCATCAGGCCTCGGAGTGATTTGTTTGGTTAGGCGCTCAAAGTCAGAGTGCCTCGGAGCCAATCAGACATCCGCGTGAAGACCATAGCCACCGCAAATCAGGCGGCATCTTGACGTACAAGCATCCCATCCACCGCAGCGCTTGTAAACCCCTTGGCTCAGGTTTTCGTTGCAACGGACATTGAGCCCGGGCTAGCGCCGAGCGGGACACTAAGGCAGCGATGGACGGTTCCCTGCAGCCGGCAAGTTAGGCGACCCGGAGGCCGGCCTTTTTCAGAAGCGGCAGCACCCGATCGCAGAAATATGGAAGTTCCTGCGTATAGTTGACGAATGAGAGGGCAATGCCCGAATAGCCTTGCTCCGCAATCGCGATCATTTCATCGGCAATGTGCTCAGGCGTGCCGATCAACGGGTAGCTTCCCGCCCCGCCGGCAAAGCGTTGCCGATAGCGATCATAAGCGTCGTGGTCGTGGGACTGGGAGAATTCCTTCTTGCCCGCCATATGCTGGTCGACAGCGGCATGATCCGCCATGGTAACGGCATAGCGGGTGTAATAATCCTTGGCTTCCGCCTGTGTCTCGCGGCAGACGACATGGCATACCGTGTAAACTCCGACCTTCCTGCCGTTCCTTTCCGCCCGCTCACCTATGTCAACGACATGCTTTCCAGCCTCGGTGATCTCCGTAAAGGTCGTGAAGAGGTAGTCGCAATGGCCCGCAGCGAAGTCGCGGCCGGGGCCACCGAAGGCCGCATTCATCGTCACCGGGCGCGGCGCCTGCAGGCTCGCCGGCCGGCTGACGGCTTCCTTCAAATTGTAATAGGTTCCGGCATAGTCGAGCGGTTCATCGGAGGCGTATAGTTTCTCGACGATCTCGAGCCATTCCGCCGCCTGGTCATAACCCTTCTCCACCAGCGGCACGCCGAACATGCCGAATTCCTTCGGATTCCAGCCGCAGACGATATTAAGCCCGGCGCGTCCCTGGCTGATGTGATCGACCGTGGCGAGAGACTTGGCTGCATAGAGCGGATGAACAAGCGGCACATGTACCGTCATGAACAGACCGATGCGATCGGTCGCCGCAGAAAGGGCTGCGGCCCAGGTGAAGGTCTCGAACGACCATTCCCGCACTCGGTTCTTGCCGCCAAAGCCGCGCCAGCGGGCGATCGGCAGGAAAAATTCGAGACCGGCGCGGTCGGCGATCTGTGCCGCCGTCAGGTTGTCCTGCCATCCTGCCGTCCAGCGCTCGGGCACATCGGTGATCGCCAGCCCACCATCCGCATTGGCGGAAAAAACGCCGAGCTTCAACCGGTTCGGACCCTTTAACGGATGCGTCTTCATGATGGCTTGCTCCTCCCCGAGTTTACCTTGCACCTGTCCCGCACTGGAGATGCAGCAGCACAATAGAGCAATGTGTGACGCTCGCGAGAAAGAATTTCAAGCTTAAAGTTTATCAATCAACTCGGTCGTTGACTGCAATCGAGGCGGGACCTCGTTTAAAAGCCAGTTCTGAAACAATGTCGCCGTTTCGTTCGTCTGCTTCTTCTCCGGCATGACGATATAATAGCTGTTCTCCGTCGGCATCGGCAGATCGAACAACGGCAGGAGAATGCCTGATCTCAGCTCCTCCTCGATCAGGTAGGTGGGGAGGAGCGCCACGCCCAACCCGGCTATGGCGGCGGAGATGATCATGGAAAACTGGTCGAAGCGCGCGCCGGGGTAAGCATTCTCGCTCGGCAAATCCTGCAAATCGAACCACTGAGCCCAGAGCTTCGGGCGGGTCGTCAGATGAAGCAGCGGAGCATCGGCCAGCTCCACCGGCGAACGCAGATCCAGCCGCGCGGCAAGCGCCCGACTGGCAACAGGCAAGACCGTCTCGCTGCAAAGAAAAGTCGCAACTGCACCGGCCCAGGCCGGCAGGCCGTAATGAATGGCCAGATCAAAATTATCCTCGTCGAAATTGAAAGGCTTGGAGCGCGATTCCACGGTAACGGCGACGTCACGATGTTCTTCGAGAAATCTGCCGAGGCGCGGCACCAGCCAGCGAGTGCCGAAGGTCGGCAAAGTCGCCACTTTCAGTGACAGCTTCATCTGGCCCGCTGCAACGGCGCCAATCATCAACCGCTCCGAACGCAGCAGCAGATCCTTGACCTCCGGCAACAGCCGAAGTCCGGCTTCCGAAAGTACGACGCGCTGTCTCACGCGCTCGAAGAGCTTCAAGCCGGTCTGCTGCTCCAGTTCGCTGATCTGACGGCTGACGGCACTTTGCGTAAGATTGAGTTCCTCGGCGGCGCGCGAAAAATTCTGATGGCGCGCTGCGCACTCAAACGCCTGAAGATTGACGATGTCGGGGATAAGGCGTCGACGCATGGTCATTCCATTTCAGCATCAAGTTAGGATTTTCTCTCACAAGACCTACTCGTCAGCAAGATATATTCTGCGTGATAGGAATGATGTAGCCTTTCAGGAAGAGATTACCATGAAGTCCGACCACATCTCGACCAGCGATATACGCAGTGCCTTTTCGGCCGCTATGTCCGCCATGTACCGCGAAGAAGTACCCGCCTATGGCACGCTCATGGAGCTGGTCGGCCGCGTCAACGACGAGACGCTGGCCGCGCAGCCCAAGTTGAAAGAGCGCTTGCAGGCGACCGACTATCTCGATCGCATCTCCGAAGAGCGACATGGCGCGATTCGGCTCGGGACGGCAGCCGAGCTTGCCATGATGGCGCGCGTCTTCGCCGTCATGGGCATGTATCCGGTCGGCTACTACGATCTCTCGACGGCAGGCGTGCCGGTGCACTCCACGGCCTTCCGCCCGATCGGCGATGCCGAATTGAAGCGCAATCCCTTCCGCGTCTTCACCTCGCTGTTGCGCCTTGACCTGATCGCTGACGAAGAGCTGCGCGAGGCATCTGCGCAGATTCTCTCGAAGCGTCAGATCTTCACCAAGGGCGCTGTCGAACTCACCGAAAAGGCCGAGCACGATGGCGGTCTCGGCAAAGAGGATGCTCAGCGCTTCGTCAGCGAAGTGCTTGAGACTTTCCGCTGGCACGATGAAGCAAATGTCGACGCTGCCATGTATCATCGTCTCCATGACGCGCATCGTCTGATCGCCGATGTCGTGTCGTTCAAGGGGCCGCACATCAACCATCTGACGCCGCGCACCCTCGACATCGATCAGGTCCAGTCGCTAATGCCCGAATACGGCATCGCACCCAAGGCCGTCGTCGAGGGACCGCCGACCCGCGCCTGCCCTATTCTGCTGCGTCAGACGTCATTCAAGGCGCTGGAAGAACCGGTATCTTTCCGCAATGCCGACGGCGCGTGGGAAACCGGCTCGCATACTGCGCGCTTCGGCGAAATCGAACAGCGAGGCATCGCGCTGACGCCCAAGGGTCGTGCGCTCTATGATCAGCTGCTCGATGCCTCGCGCAAGATCGTGCGTCCGGCGGCCGATGGATCGAACGCGCGCGATTATGAAGCCGCGCTCGCTCAGAGCTTCGCCGAATTCCCCGACGACTGGTCGGCTATCCGCGCCCAGGGCCTGGGTTATTTTGCCTATTCGCTGACGGCCAAGGGCAAGGCGGCCGCAACCACTCGCGGCGATATCGAAACACTGATCAATCAGGGCCTCGTTCAGTTCGATCCGATCGTGTACGAAGACTTCCTTCCCGTCAGCGCCGCTGGTATCTTCCAGTCCAACCTCGGTGACGGCGCGCAGCAGGAGTTTGTCGCAAGCCCGAACCAGAAGCGCTTCGAAACCGATCTCGGTATGAAGGTGCTGAACGAATTCGACCATTATGCCGGCATCGAGCAGGCATCGATCGACGCCTGCCTGCAGGCGTTGTCCAAACAAGACGCAGCCGAGTGATGCGATGAGGCGGAAGTGCCGCTCGCAGCCTGGATCAAGACAAGTGGAGTTTGATAAGATGAACATCGCAGCAAAGAACATTTCCGTCGCAGCCGAAGCGGCCGCCATCCTCGAAAAGCTCGGCGTCGATAAGGCGCTTTACACGCAAGGCGACATGCCGTCCTATTCTCCGGTCACCGGCGAGAAGATCGGCAACCTCAAGACCGTTTCGGCGGCTGAAGCGGCTGAGCGTATCGAGAAGGCCGATGCGGCATACCGCGCTTGGCGCCTGGTACCGGCACCGAAGCGCGGCGAGCTGGTTCGCCTGCTCGGCGAAGAGCTGCGCGCCGCCAAGGACGATCTCGGCCGCCTCGTCTCGATCGAAGCCGGCAAGATCCGTTCCGAAGGCCTCGGCGAAGTGCAGGAAATGATCGACATCTGCGATTTCGCCGTCGGCCTCTCCCGCCAGCTCTACGGTTTGACGATCGCCACCGAACGTCCAGGCCATCGCATGATGGAAACCTGGCATCCGCTCGGCGTTGTGGGCATCATCTCGGCCTTCAACTTCCCGGTCGCCGTCTGGTCTTGGAATGCGGCATTGGCCCTGATCTGCGGCGACTCGATCGTCTGGAAGCCCTCTGAAAAGACGCCGCTGACGGCTCTCGCCTCGCAGGCAATTCTCGACCGCGCCCTCGCCCGTTTCGGCGATGCTCCAGAAGGCCTGTCGCAGCTGCTGATCGGCGACCGCGCCGTCGGCGAAGTTCTGGTCGATCACCCCAAGGTGCCGCTCGTTTCGGCAACCGGCTCGACCCGCATGGGCCGCGATGTCGGACCGCGTCTTGCCAAGCGCTTCGCACGCGCCATCCTCGAACTGGGCGGCAACAATGCCGGCATCGTCTGCCCGTCTGCCGATCTGGACATGGCACTGCGCGCCATCGCTTTCGGCGCCATGGGTACAGCCGGCCAGCGTTGCACGACGCTGCGTCGCCTCTTCGTTCACAAGAGTGTCTACGATCAGCTCGTGCCGCGCCTGAAGAAGGCCTACCAGAGCGTCTCTGTCGGCGACCCCCTGCAGTCTTCCGCGCTCGTCGGCCCGCTGATCGACAAGGCGGCATTCGACGGCATGCAGAAGGCAATTGCGGAAGCAAAGTCGCATGGCGGCTCTGTGACCGGCGGCGAACGTGTCGATGTCGGCCATTCCGATGGCTTCTACGTCAAGCCGGCGCTTGTGGAAATGTCGAAGCAGGCTGGCCCGGTCTTCGAAGAGACCTTCGCGCCCATCCTCTACGTCATGCCCTATGACGATTTCGATGCCGTCCTCGAAGACCACAATGCGGTAGCCGCTGGCCTGTCCTCGTCGATCTTTACCCGCGACATGCAGGAATCCGAACGCTTCCTCGCGGCCGATGGTTCCGATTGCGGTATCGCCAACGTCAACATCGGCACGTCTGGTGCTGAAATCGGCGGTGCATTCGGCGGCGAAAAGGAAACCGGCGGCGGCCGTGAATCCGGCTCGGACGCCTGGAGAGCCTACATGCGCCGGGCGACCAACACCGTCAACTACTCCAAGGCCCTGCCGCTGGCACAGGGCGTTTCCTTCGACATCGAGTAAGCTCCATGACGATCGCCACCACCATAGAAGAAGCGGGCTTTCAGCCCGCTTCGCGGATCGCCTCAATCGGCGTGTCGACAATTCTGCAGATCGGCGCGCGCGCCAATGCGATGAAGCGCGAAGGCCTTCCCGTCATCATCCTGGGTGCGGGCGAGCCGGACTTCGATACGCCTGACAACGTCAAGGAGGCCGCAAAGGCCGCCATCGACCGCGGCGAGACGAAATACACCGCGCTTGACGGCTCGCCGGAGCTCAAGAAGGCGATAGCCGGAAAGTTCCTGCGCGAGAACGGCATCGACTACGCAGTCGACGAGATTACGGTCGCAGCCGGCGCAAAGCAAATCCTGTTCAACGCCTTCATGGCATCGATCAATCCGGGTGACGAGGTTATCATCCCAACACCGTACTGGACGTCCTATTCCGACATCGTCGAGATCTGCGGCGGCGTGCCCGTGCTGATCCCATGCGATGCTGCGGCCGGCTTCCGCCTCAAGGCGGAACAGCTTGAGAAGGCCATTACCCCGAAGACGCGCTGGCTGCTGCTGAACTCGCCGTCCAACCCATCGGGTGCGGCCTATTCGGAAGCCGATTACCGGCCATTGATTGACGTCATGCTGCGGCATCCGCATGTCTGGCTGATGGTCGACGACATGTATGAGCACATCGTCTATGACGGCTTCCGTTTCACGACACCAGTCGCGATCGAGCCGCGCCTCAAGAGCCGCGCGCTGACCGTCAACGGCGTCTCCAAGGCCTATGCGATGACCGGCTGGCGCATCGGCTATGCCGGCGGACCTAAGGCGTTGATCAAGGCGATGGCCGTCATCCAGAGCCAGGCAACGTCCTGCCCCTGCTCGGTTAGCCAGGCAGCTGCCATCGCGGCGCTGAATGGCCCGCAGGACTTCCTTCAGGAACGCACGGCAAGCTTCCAGAAGCGTCGTGACCTTGTCGTTGGCCGCCTGAATGCCATCGAAGGCCTGGATTGCCTCGTGCCGGAAGGCGCTTTCTATACGTTCTCGGGCTGTGCAGGCGTTCTCGGCACGACGACTCCATCGGGCAAGACCATAGCAACGGATGCGGACTTCTGCGCCTATCTGCTTGACGAAGCGCATGTCGCCGTCGTGCCAGGCTCGGCCTTCGGCTTGTCACCCTACTTCCGCATTTCCTATGCGACATCGGAAGCGGATCTCGTCGAAGCCCTTGATCGGATCGAAAAGGCCTGTGCGGCTATCCGGCGCTAGAGCCGGATGATTTCAGGTCTCCTCGACCTGAAATCTCAATCCGCTCTAGAATCAAAGAAGTAGAGCATGATGTGGTCCGAAAACTGCCTACACTTTTCGGCATCATGCCCTATGGCAACTCCAGCAGGAACGCAAATCCGCCATACGCTTGGAATTGCGTGAAAACAAAGAGATAGAGCATTTCCGTAATTCTGTTTAAAAGCGGAAATGCTCGACTCATCGAATAAAAAGCCGGAAGCCTTCACGTCATGATACCACGCCTTGTTTCGGCGAAAGATAGTTTGCAACAGCAGATCGGTGCCTTCGCGCGTCGGCTGACGGCACTCGGCTTTCGCGGCGACGTGGAGATGGATGAAGGCGCAAGGACGGTCGCTTCGACCGACAACTCTATCTATCAGCTCAAACCGGCGGCCATTCTCTATCCTAAGGGCGCCGATGATCTGAAGATCATTGCAACGGCCATGTCGGAACCGGCCTTTTCCGACATCACAATTGCACCCCGCGGTGGCGGTACCGGAACCAACGGCCAATCGCTAACCTCGGGCGTCGTGGTCGATTGCTCCAGGCACATGAACCGCATTCTGGAGATCGATCCAGTGCGGCGGATCGCCCGCGTCGAAGCAGGCGTCGTCAAGGACCAGCTGAACAAGGCGCTCAAGCCCCATGGCATGTTCTTTGCGCCAGAGCTTTCTACCTCCAACCGCGCCACCATCGGCGGCATGATCTCCACGGATGCCTGCGGCCAGGGGTCCTGCCTTTACGGCAAGACGAGCAACCACGTTCTCGGCCTTCGCGTCGTGCTCTCGGATGGCAGCGACTGGTGGTCGCGCCCGCTCGACAGCGGCACTCTCGAAGAGGTTAAGACGCGACCGGATCGCGTTGGAGAGATCTACACGGTCGCCGATGCGATCGCGCGCGACAAACGCGATTTGATCGAGGCGACCTTCCCCAAGCTCAACCGATATATGACCGGCTATGATCTCGCCCATCTAAGACGGAAGGATGGCCGGTTCGACCTCAATGCGGTCCTTTGCGGCTCTGAAGGCACGCTTGCCATGATTGCCGAGGCAGAGCTCAATATTCTGCCGCTGCCGGCGCAGGCCGCGCTCATCAATATTCGCTACGATGCCTTCAACACGGCGCTCGAGGATGCGCGGTTGCTGGTGGCCATGAAGGTCGCCTCGGTCGAGACAGTTGACGAGAAAGTGCTTGGTCTTGCCAAGGGCGACATCGTCTGGACCGGCATCGCCCGCTTCTTTCCGGAGGACACCTCAGGCTCTGCCAACGGTATCAACATCGTCGAGGTTCTGGCCGACGATCGCGAAGAGCTGGAGCGCAAACTCGAAGAGGTGACGACGGTTCTCGATGCCGGCCCGCCGGCGCGCCACAAGGGCTACACCATCGCTCGGGAGCGGTCAGAGATCGAGGCGATTTGGTCGATGCGCAAGCGCGCAGTCGGTCTGCTCGGCAATGTCGAAGGGCCGGTCAGACCCGTGCCCTTCGTTGAGGATACGGCCGTCCCGCCGGAACACCTTGCGGCCTATATCCGCGAGTTTCGCGCCCTTCTCGATGCAGAAGGCCTGGATTACGGCATGTTCGGTCATGTGGATGCCGGTGTGCTGCATGTGCGGCCGGCCCTCGACCTCACGCGTGACGATCATCAGCCGCTCGTTCGCAAGATCAGCGACGGCGTCGTCGCCCTAACCCGCAAATATGGTGGCGTACTTTGGGGCGAGCATGGCAAGGGCGTGCGCTCGGAATATGTTCCCGACTATTTCGGCGAGCTCTATCCCAGCCTGCAGGAGATCAAGCGTTCCTTCGACCCCGGCGACCGGCTCAATCCGGGCAAGATCGCTTCGGGTTCGTCGAAGCCGCTCCTCAAGATCGATGAGGTGCCGTTGCGGGGCGATCTCGATCGTATCATCGGCAACGATATCCGCGCCGCGTTCGACAATGCCGCCTATTGCAACGGCAACGGCGCCTGCTTCGATTTCGACGCCGCAAGCCCCATGTGCCCATCCTTCAAGGCGACGGGCGACAAGCGCTACTCGCCGAAGGGGCGCGCAGCGCTGATGCGCGAGTGGCTGCGCCTGCTTGCAGAACGACGCGTCGACCCACGACGCGAAGTGGAGGCCCAGCGCCGCTCAAACGGCCTCGCCAGTCTTTTCCGGCGGGTGATCAACTCGGTCAATCCGGCCAACAAGGACGATTTCTCTCATGAGGTGCGGGCAGCGATGGATACCTGCCTCGCCTGCAAGGCCTGCGCAGGTCAATGTCCCGTCAAAGTCAGCGTACCCGCCTTTCGATCAAAGTTTCTGGAGCTCTATTACGGCCGCTATCTGCGGCCATTGAAGGATCCCATCGTCGCTGCGATCGAAACGACCCTGCCGCTGATGGCGCGCATCAAGCCCGCCTATAATCTGCTGACCGGATCCAGTGCCGGTCAGGCCTTGATGCGGATTGCCGGCCTTACCGCGCTTCCGACCATGCCCGCGATTTCGCTTGAACGGGAGGCCGCACGGCTGGGTGTTCAGGTTGCTACGCCGGAACGGCTGGCGAAGCTATCGCCGCAAGAGCGTGACCGCACGATTGTCATCGTCGCCGACATCTTCTCCACCCATTTTGATCCGGCCGTCGTCATCGCCGCTCTCAAGCTCATGCTGAAGATGGGTGCCAAACCGTGGCTTGCCGCCTCGCAACGAAATGGCAAGGCGCTGCATGTGCATGGCTATCTCGGTCGCTTCGAGAAGGAGGCTGCGAAATCGCGTGAATACCTCGACCGCATTTCGCAAACGGACATCCCGCTCGTTGGCATTGACCCATCGATGACGCTGACCTATCGCAGCGAATATGCCGCCTTGCCCGTCGCGAAATTGCAGCGGCCGGTACTGCTGCTTCAGGAATGGCTTGCCGCAAATCTCGACCAATTGCCACAACAGCAGACCTCACCCGATAAGCACTTCACGCTGCTGCCTCATTGTACCGAACGGACAAACGCACCAGCCGCCCTCAAGCAATGGTCGGTACTGTTCGAAAGACTGGGCATCAAGCTGGATATTGCCGACGTCGGCTGCTGCGGCATGGCAGGCACTTTCGGCCATGAGGTGCGCAATCGCGCCATATCCGAAAAGCTTTACGCCATGAGCTGGCAGGGCAAGATCGCCGAGACCAGCGATCAGGACGTGGTCATGGCGACGGGCTTTTCCTGCCGCTCTCAGGCGGCAAAAATGGAGCGCCGCACCACTCCGCACCCCATCGAGATCCTGAACAGTTTGGTCGGCTGAAGCCGGCCGCAACGCCACGCAAGCTGCTCCACCACTTCGGCCTTACGGCCCACTCCGCATCGCGCCGCGTAAGGGCGCGGCCTTTCTTGCGCTTATCTCCCCGCGAGAGTAGCAAGCCTGCCTCAAAACAAATGTGGCGCCCCAAGGCGCCACACTGCAAATTCTGAAAGCAAGCCTTAGCTCAGACTGCTTCTCTCATCTTGATCTTTTCCAGGCTGTAGACCTGACCGAAGCGGTTGTTGAGGAAGTCGCCCAGATCGATTTCTTCCTGGCAAACAAAGCCCTTGGCGGAAAGCTTGCCGTTGGCAAGCAGGTCGAGCACAGTCGTGATGCCGGCAGCCGTGGTGATCTGGATGGCGCTCATCTTCTTGCCGGCAACAATGCCCGAATAGACTTTGTTGGCATAGGTTTCCTGCATGTAGCGACCATCGCGCCAGCCGCAGACCGTAACGAAAATAACGACGACGTCCTGCATGGTGGCCGGCAGCGCGTTCTCAAACAGATCCTTCAGAACATCGCGGCGGTTCTTGAGGTTGAGGTCGTTGAGCAACGCCTTGATGATCGCCTGATGGCCGGGGTAGCGGATCGTGCGGTAGTTCATCGTGCGAACGCGGCCCTCAAGCGTCTTGGCAAGCGTGCCGAGACCGCCGGAGGTGTTGAAAGCCTCGTAGGTGACGCCGTCGAGGGAGAATTCTTCACGCTCTTCCATGGCCGGAACGGTGACGAACTTGCCTTCGACGATCGCTTCGCACGGCTCGATATATTCGTTGATCAGGCCGTCCGTGCTCCAGGTCAGGTTATAGTTCAAAGCGTTGGAGGGATACTGCGGCAGGGCGCCGACGCGCATGCGCACGCTATCGAGGCTGTCGAAACGCTTGGCGAGATCATTGGCAACGATGGAAATGAAGCCCGGTGCCAGGCCGCACTGCGGAATGAATGCAGTCTTCGCGTTTTGAGCCAGTTCTTCCACCTTCTTCGTCGTCGCGACGTCTTCGGTGAGATCGAGGTAGTGAACGCCGGCTTCGACGGCGGCTTCAGCGACCAAGCCGGTCAGATGGAAGGGAGCGGCAGACAGGACGGCAAACTTGCCGGTCAAAACGTTCACGAGCGCCGCGCGGTCGGCAATGTCGACAGCCGCCGTGGAAATCGCGGCGTGGCGGTCGATCTTGGCAAGCTGCTCGGGGCTGCGATCGGTGACGACGACCTTGTAATCGCCGGTCTCAGCGAGCATCAAAGCAATCGCGCCGCCGATTTTGCCTGCGCCGATGACCACTATGTCTTTCATATTATTCCCCTGCGTTTCATGAATAAGATTTTTATAAGTGTAGGCAGCAGCTGAACGATTCATAGCGACAAAAAACGCATTTCGTTGTATAAATTTACGCAATATGACGATCATGTTTCGCAAAGTGCAGAGACAACCATGCAGGTAACGGGTAAAGACCGCGAGTTGTTGGCATTGTTGGGCGAAAATGCCCGTATGCCGGTGGCGACATTGGCCAAGAAACTCTCACTTTCGCGGACAACGGTCCAGGCACGGCTTGAGCGGCTGGAGCGCGAAGGCGTGATCGCCGGATACGGCGTGCGGCTTTCGGAGGCCTATCTTTCCGGCCTTATTCGAGCGCATGTGCTGATTACCATTGCGCCGAAAGCGCTGTCTGCCGTGACGGCTTCGCTTGATGCGATTCATGCCGTGACGACGCTTCATTCCGTCAGCGGCTCTTTCGACCTCATCGCGATCGTCGCTGCGCCGTCGATTTCCGAGCTGGATCAGTTGATCGATGAAATCGGCAAGATCGACGGCGTCGAGCGAACTTTGTCGTCGATCATTCTCTCGACGCGAATCGCACGCTGAACGGCGACCCCGTTCTGTCTAGGAGGGCCATCCATGGTGCCGAAATCGGGCAGAGCGAGGCCTGAGGATGTTCGCACTTCTGCGTCAACGGCGCTTCGTGGGTCCCGGATAAAATTCCTCACCCCGAAGCCGACGTTTCGACCCAAAAATGGACCTGTCATGCCAGGCAATATTTGTGGCTCTCGCCTATCGAAAGACTTAGAAGAAATACATCCTATCTTTTTCGTAAGGGCTTAATTCCAATGCCGAAATCTCGCTCCGCCCTGGCAAACTAAGCAGGCGGCCTGATGATACGACCGTCGTGCTCGACGAGTCGTGTTATCTACTCATCCTTGCAGCATCTCCTTCATCAACGACCGGCTAAATGGATCGAAGAGCACCATGCGACGCGCCCTTGGACTGATACTAGCGACCTCTCTTGCGACCGCGGCCCATGCCGAGCCTCTTGCCGATCTGGCTGCAGCACAAAAGGCGACCATCGAAGCCTGGGGCAAGGTTCCGTTTTCACAGCAAAACGTGACCTTTGTCTCCGAGTCCTCGAATGGCTACGGCGTCTACAAGGCGCGCGGCTCGAATGTCTTCAAACCCGGCGAGCCGATCATCACCTATGGTGAGCCGATCGGCTATGGTTGGAAACAGCTTCCAGACGACCTCTATGAAATGCATTTGATGGCCGATCTAGACATCGTCGATGCAAGCGGCGAGGTCCTTTGGAGCAAGCAGGGCTACATGGATACGCACCTTGTCAGCCACAAGCAAAACATGGAGTTCAAGTTCGACATGACCTTGACCGTGGATGGTCTATCCGCCGGAAAATACAAGCTTCATTACACGCTTCACGACATGACCTCGGGCAAGACTTCGTCCTTCGATGAGGACTTCGAGCTCGCCTCCGGCGGCTGACGTCGGCGACCACTCTTTCGTCGCCATGATGGCGGCCGACGATAACACATACCCGTCACCCAACGGGATCAACCCGCCACTGCAACCCACCGACGAACTGGAAACCCAATGAAGAAGATAGTATTTCTCGCCGCTGCGCTGGCGGCATTCCCGATGCTTGCAAATGCCAAGTCAATCGCCTTCCCGAGTGATGCACCGGTCGCCCGCGTGACCATCCCAGACAGCTGGAAGCCGCAGGAGACGGAAACCGGCATCGACTCGAGTTCGCCGGACTCCGCCATCTACTTTTCTCTCGATGTCGCCACCGGCGATAACGTTGATAAGGTAATTGACGATGCCGTCAATTTCCTCGCCAAGAACGGTGTCAAGGTCGACGCCAGCACCCGCAAGGACGACGACAGCAACGAAGTCAACGGCATGAAGCTCTCGCTCCTGAACTGGCAGGGCACCGATAGCGATGGCGACGTCAACATCACTCTCGGCCTTCTTTCTCCGGCACCGAACAAGCTTCTCATCCTGACCTACTGGGGCTCCAAGGAGAACCAGGACAAGCACAAGCAAGAAGTGCTCGACATCGTCGGCTCCATCACGCCGGCGAAATAATGACTTTCGGCCGGAGGCTGCTATGCCGCAGCCTCCGCGTCCACAACCTTGCAGGCCCGCCCGATGGCGGCCCCTTTTCTTTGAAGCCCCTGGGGCGGGATACCTCCACTCCGCTTGTATCTGGCGCCGAAATCGTGGCATGACATAGAGACGAGCGAACCAAACCTTATGGAGTGAGCCTATGAAGAAGATCGGATTCCTTTCATTCGGCCACTGGACGCCCTCGCCGCAATCACAAACGCGCTCGGCTGCGGACACGCTTCTGCAATCGATCGATCTTGCCGTGGCTGCAGAAGAACTCGGCGCGGATGGCGCCTATTTTCGCGTACACCACTTTGCGCGACAGCTGGCCTCGCCGTTTCCGCTGCTAGCGGCAGTTGGCGCCAAGACCAGCCGCATCGAGATCGGCACCGCCGTGATCGATATGCGTTACGAAAACCCATTCTACATGGCGGAAGATGCCGGTTCGGCTGACCTGATCGCCGGCGGCCGGCTGCAGCTCGGCATCAGCCGCGGCTCCCCCGAGCAGGTCATCGACGGCTGGCGGCATTTCGGTTACGAGCCGACTGAGGGTGAGAGCGACGCCGACATGGGTCGGCGCCATGCGGAAGTGCTACTCGATATCTTGCGCGGCGAAGGCTTTGCCCAACCCAATCCGCGGCCGATGTTCCCGAACCCGCCCGGTCTGCTGCGCCTCGAACCGCATTCGGAGGGCCTGCGGGAGCGAATCTGGTGGGGGGCCAGCTCCAATGCGACCGCTACCTGGGCGGCAAGGCTCGGGATGAATCTGCAAAGCTCCACCCTAAAGGACGATGAAACCGGTCTGCCGTTCCATGTTCAGCAGGCAGATCAGATCAGGGTCTTTCGCGAGGCATGGAAAGAGGCCGGCCATAAGCGCGAGCCGCGGGTCTCGGTCAGCCGCAGCATCTTCGCGCTGGTCAATGATCTCGACCGCGCCTACTTCGGCAGCAGCGGTAAGGATTCAGACAAGGTCGGCTTCATCGACGAGAAGACGCGGGCCGTCTTCGGCCGTAGCTATGCCGCCGAGCCGGACGTACTGATCGAGGAATTGGCAAAGGATGAGGCGATTGCCGCTGCCGACACCTTGCTGCTGACCGTCCCCAACCAGTTGGGCGTGGAATACAATGCGCATGTGATCGAGTCGATCCTCAAGCACGTTGCGCCAGCTCTTGGATGGCGTTGAAGCAACGCCGCTGCGAAGCGAATTTATCTCTCAGGAAATCGTCGTAACTGCCCGCAAGACTTCATTTCTTTGCGGACAGTCTTCTTCTCAGATGCGTCGCGCTGGGACGTCTTGTTGACCTATCGCGCTGTCGGTTCGTGACGTTTCAACAGGATCTGAGCGATCAACACCAGCACGGCCATCGTCGTGGAATAAATCACCAACGGCCAAGCGCTGTCACCGTCGAGTATGGTGACTGATAGGGTTCCCACGGTGCTTACGATCATGCTCTGGATGCAGAAGTAAAATGCGACGGCAGACCCGGCCATATCGCCGAACTTAGCAAGCGCACCATTGGCCGTAACCGAAGCCGCAAACACGATGCCAACCGCCATGATCCAGACCGGCAGCAGGAAGCTTGCGAATGACGGCGAACCGAAGATCTGGCCGAATGCGAGAAATGCGGCACCGCATAGGAGCAACAGCATGCCTCGCGTCACGCAACCCGCGATGCCCCACGTCCCAACGAAGATCCCGGCGAATCGCGTCGTCGCAATCATCACACCGGCAACGGTCGCGAATGCGAGGCTAAAGCCAAGCTCCGAGTAGCCGGCATGGCCGATCAGAACACGCGGCGCGGTCGAGAAGAAGACGAAGAAGGTCCCCATAACAGCGCTGAAGGCCAAGGTGTAAACCCAGAAGGCGAAACTGGCGAAGATCGGCGAGATGGACCGCCGCGCATTCGCGGAAGCGAACGGCCGCGTTTCGTGCCACCGGACCGTCGCATTGATCGTCGCCGCCAGAGCCAGCAACGCGAGCAGCACGAAGATTGCGCGCCACCCGAACCTGTCCGCAATGACTGCCCCGGCAATCGGACCAAGTGCCGGTACGAATGAAAGAATCGCACCGAACGCGCTGTAGATGACAGCTCCTTCCTCACGATCGGCATAAACGTCGCGAACCGTTGCGAAGGTCGCGACGAGCACAGCCGAAGCACCACTTGCTTGCAACAGGCGGCATAGGACGAAGATGCCGGCGGTCGACGCGCATGCAGTTCCAATAGACGCCGCGGCGAAAAGAATCGCTCCGAGAATCAGGACAGGACGGCGGCCGACACGATCAGAAATCGGGCCGAAGATGATCTGCCCCGCGCCGAGGACAATCATGTAGCCGCTGAGTGTCAGTTGGATGACCGATGCCGAGGTGTTCAGGATGCCGGGCATCGACGGCACAACGGGAAGGTAGATATCCATGGCCAGGGAAGCGATGATATCGAAAGGCGCCATCAGCAGCAGTGCCGCTGGCGGCGAGTAGGCCCATGAAGGGCGCGTATATGTCATGAGAATATATCCGCTCGAAAGAATAATCGGGCGGCGACTGCCTACGGTCTCGGTTTGGATGGGATCGACAGGACGCCGCAACAACAAAATGAGCTGTTGCGGCTTATCTATCTGCTGACTTTAGGCTTCCCATGCCAAACGCTCCGCGGCGAAATAGTTGGTGATGATGTGGATCGCCTTAGCAGATCGAACCAAGCCTGACAATCATGCACAACCTTGGCTATAGGCCAGTGGGTGCGCTGAAATGCGCAGGTCCAGGAGCCAAAATAACCGGTCAATCTAATGAATTCTTAACCATGGCTGTGGCCTAACTGCTTGAAATTTCTTTACTGGAGCAGATCATGTCGCGTGCATCGAAAATGAACGAGTTGGACAATCGTCTCGACTTCGTAGGACTGGGGCAGGATGCCCGCCAGGCCCTGTCGGAGCTGCAGCCGATTATCGAGCTTGCCGTCAAAGGTTCTCTTGATGTCTTCTACGAGAAGATTACCAAGCACCCCGAGATGTCGAAGTTCTTTTCATCTCCGCAGCACGTGACGCATGCCAAATCCAAGCAGCAAGAGCATTGGAAGACAATCGCATCTGGCAAATATAGCCCCGACTATGTGGAGGCCGTGTCTGCTGTCGGCCGGACCCATGCCCGCCTCGGGCTCGAGCCACGGTGGTATATCGGCGGCTATGCCGTCATCCTCGAAGGCATAGTGCGAGCAGTCGTCGCCCAGCAGTTGAAGGGCATTCTGCAGCGCAAGCACGAGCAGGCTCTGTCACGGCGGCTCTCGGCCGTCATCAAGGCAGCCCTCGTCGATATGGATTTCGGCATTTCAGTCTATCTCCAGGTGCTGGCCGACGAACGCGACCGCGCCGAAACCGAGCGGGCGGCGGCTCAGCAGGAGCAACAACGCGCGCTTAACGCACTCGGCGTTGCTCTGAACGGCCTTGCAAACGGCGACCTGACGGCGGATATCACGGAAGCTCTATCGGCCGAGTTCGAAGTGCTGAAGAGCAATTATAACGAATCGCTGACATCCCTCGGGACCGCGATGCGGCACATCGAAGACTCGGTGACGCGCGTTCGCGACGAGGCCGGCTCGATCTCGTCAGCCGCCGACAATATGGCGCGGCGCACGGAACAGCAGGCATCCGCGCTCGAAGAAAGCGCGGCTGCGATCGAGCAGATTACCACCATCTCCGAGCAGACGGCAGAGCGGACGCGCGAAGTACAGGCGATTGTCAAGGAATCGGCTTCCGAAGCCGAGCGGTCGCGACAGGTCGTTCAAGAAGCGGTGTCGGCCATGGACGATATCGAAACCTCCTCGCGCAAGATGACCGACATCATTTCCGTTATCGACGATATTGCCTTCCAGACCAATCTTCTGGCACTGAATGCCGGCGTGGAAGCAGCAAGAGCCGGCGAACAGGGCAAAGGATTTGCCGTCGTCGCTCAGGAAGTCCGCGAACTGGCGCAGCGCTCCGCCACCGCCGCAAAGCAGATCAAGGACCTGATCGACCGCTCGTCGAACGACGTCCGTCGCGGCGTCGATCTGGTCAACCGTACCGGCGAAGCGCTGGAGCTGATCGGCAATCAGGTGGCCTCAATCGATCGCAATGTCGGCGCCATCGCCCGCTCTGCGCAGGAGCAGGCCGTCGGCATCAGCGAAATCAACTCCGCTGTCCGCAACATGGATCAGATGACGCAACAGAACGTGGCGCTCATGGAAGAGACCAATGCCTCGACCCGCCACCTTGCCGACATCAGCAACGAGCTTGCCGGCCTCGTCGGCCGCTTCAAGACGGTGCGCTCCGGCTCGCGGACGGGCGCCGTCAGACTGAAGCTCGCCAGCTAAGACAGCCTACGGCCGTCGCCAGCGCTTGACGGCGGGCCATTTTGAAGAGCCTCTCACCTCAGGGTTCCGGACGTAAGTCCGGGACCGTTTTCGGCTATTCGGCCTATCCCGGCATCTCCTCGATTTCCGCGATAACCCACTGGCGAAACGCCTTCATCGATGCGGTTTCTGTCCGCGACTTCAATCGCGTCAGCCAATAGCTTCCGGTCATGGCTGTGACCCCAAACGGTTGCATGATTCTGCCGGCCTCGATGTCATGCGAAAACATCGCGACAGGGACCAGCGCAACGCCAACACCGCGTGCAGCGGCTTCTACCAGCGTCAGCGACGAATCGAACATCCAGCCTCGAAGGTGGGGAGGCGGCAGCCCCGCTGCCCGGAACCAAAGCGACCATTCGTCGATCCGGTATGATCGCAGCAGTTCAAGTTCGGCAAGATCCGCGGGGATACGCAACCGCTCGCCCATGGCAGGCGTGCAAACCGGCGATAGCGGCGCATCCATCAAATGGATCGCTTCTGTGCCGTGCCATGCGCCATCGCCGAAGCGCATGAAGAAATCCAGGCCGTCCAGCACCATGTCCGCCCGGTTATTGTTGGTCTTCAGGCGCAGATCGATGTGCGGATGCTGCACCTTGAAGCCGCCAAGTCTCGGGAGAAGCCAGCCGATGGCAAAAGTACCGACGACGCCGACCGTCAGGATCTCGGCGAAATTTCCCTCCTCCAACTGGCTAAGCGTCGCGCTCATGCGGCGAAAAGCGTCGGTCAGAACCGGCAGCAACGCGTGTCCCTCGTCCGTGAGCGCCAGGCCGCGCGGCAGACGCTTGAAGAGCGTCACCCCCAGCACGTCCTCCAGCGCCTTGACCTGATGGCTGACGGCCGTCTGCGTGACCCGAAGCTCCAGACCTGCCCGCGTGAAGCTGCAATGTCGCGCTGACGCTTCGAAAACACGAAGCGCATTCAGCGGAAGCTGTGAGATGTCCATTGTGTCCTAAGCCCAAGTTTTTCTCATGCCTAAGCCCAAAATTGATCGTTTGTCTAGGGCACGAAGCAGCGGCATAGTCCGCGTCGCAAGGTGATTTGCAGGGTCTCCACGACATCCACGGGGCCTGACGCGCAAGCCCTCTGTTTAACAAAAATCGAATTGGAACCACGATGACGATCTTATTGTCACGCCGGCAGAGCCTTGCCGGCAGCTTGCTTGCACTCCCTGTTCTGGCCGGGATAAGCGGGATTGGACGCGCAGCGGACAGTGTTTCAGGGGAAGCGCAGCTTGCAGCGCTTGAAAGCAAGCACCCGGGACGCATCTGCGTCAGCATTCTCGACTTGGCAAGCGGCAGGCGCATCGAACACCGCGCGGACGAGCGCATCCTGATGTGCAGCACCTTCAAGGCCCTCTTGGCAGCCCTGGTGTTGGCGCGGGTAGACAAGGGCGAAGAAAGGCTAGATCGGCGTATTCGCTATACGAAAAGCGATCTCGTGAGTAACTCGCCGGCAACTAAAGTGAATGTCGGCAATGCCGGCATGACCGTTGCCGAACTCTGCGCAGCAACCATCACCCTCAGCGACAATGCGGCGGCAAACCTCCTGCTTGCAAGCTTTGGCGGACCGAAGGTGTTGACCGCTTTCTGCCGCAATCTCGGCGACGAAATCACACATCTCGACCGCGACGAGCCGGAATTGAACTACCACGATTCACCGGGCGACGAGCGCGACACGACGACGGCTGCGGCCATGCTGGAGAACCTGCGCCGGCTTCTGTTTACCGACGTGCTGACGCCTGCATCGCGATCGCAACTCGCCGCATGGCTGATCATGACAAAGACGGGCGACGCCCGTCTGCGTGCCGGTCTCCCCAAGGATTGGCTGGCGGGCGACAAGACGGGAACGAATGAAGACAAGTTCGGCAATGCCAACGACATCGCGGTGTTGTGGCCGTCGAACCGCTCGCCCATCATCGTCACCGCCTATTGCGAGATACCCGGAATTGCTTCGGACGAGCGCAACGCAGTCATAGCGGAGATCGGCCGTATCGCCGCGGCGATCTGAAGCCTGCAAATCGGAGGCGACAATCGCCATGGGAAGTTGCCGTCCAAATCATCTCTCTGCCGCGTCGCTCGGCGCCGTCTACCACTACAATGAGGACATCATCTTGAACATGCGTTTCAATCCATTGCGGACGCTCGGCGTTGCCGCCTGCTGCCTTGCCTATAGCGGGGTGGCTCATGCCGCAGGTCCCGGCGACCAGGACCGCCTCCGGCAGATGGTCGATGCCACCATCCGACCGCTCATGAAGGAAAATGACATTCCCGGTCTGGCTCTTGCGATCAGCATCAAGGGCGAACGCTACGTGTTCAACTACGGCGTCGCCTCGAAGGAAGCCAGTCAAAAAGTTACGAATGACACGATCTTCGAGATTGGCTCCGTCAGCAAGACTTTTACCGCAGTGCTCGCCTCCTACGCGCAAGTCAGCGGAAAGCTGTCCTTCTCAGACAAGGCGACGAAATATATGCCTGAACTTGCCGGAAGCAGCTTCGACAAGATCAGCCTGCTGGAGCTCGGCACTTACACCGCCGGCGGCCTGCCCCTGCAGTTTCCGAAAGAGGTGACCGATCAGGACAAGATGGTCGCCTATTATCGCAACTGGCATCCCTCCTACGCGCCCGGCAGCTATCGGCAGTATTCCAACCCCAGCATCGGCCTATTTGGCTATCTGGCGGCGCGAGCCATGGGCGAGCCATTCGACACGCTGATGCAGGACAAGATCCTTGCCGGCCTCGGGCTCAAGCACACCTATGTTCACGTCCCGACCACCGAGATGCGCAATTATGCCTATGGCTATTCAAAGCAGGCCAAGCCGATGCGCGTTGGCCCCGGCGCTCTTGATGCCCAGGCCTACGGCATCAAGACCACGGCCTCCGATTTGCTCAGCGTCCTCGAGACCAATATGGATAGTTCGCGGCTCAGAGACGGAACCTTGCAGCGCGCGATCGCTGAAACCCATGTCGGCCACTATAGTGTGGGGAATATGACCCAGGCTCTGGGCTGGGAGACCTACGCCTATCCAACGACGCTTGCCCGCCTGCTTGGCGGCAATTCATCCGACATGGCGCTCGAGCCGCAAAAGACAGAGCCTCTCAACTCGCCGCAACAGCAGAAAAAAGACATCCTGCTCAACAAGACAGGTTCGACAGGCGGCTTCGGCGCCTACGCGGTTTTCATTCCGGCACGGCAGACCGCTATCGTGCTGCTGGCAAACAAGAATTACCCGAACCCGGAACGCGTCAAGGCGGCATATAAGATCCTGACTGCGATCGGAAAGCTGGAGGTCACTGGCACCGCTCCATAATGGGCAGAAGCGCTCGTTCTCGCTCCATTCGCCAAACAGCCGGCTCTCGAGAAAACCTCAAGGGCCGGCTTTATTCCATCTGTTGATTTCTATCGGCTATTGGACGCCTTGCGCGGGGCAGCATCTGCCTTGGAGGCTTCTGTCCCGTTGAAAAATTCCTGCAGGAGCCGGGTAATCCGCTCTGGCGAAGTGCCCTTGGCATATTCTTCCTGCATGCGACGTCTTACCAACATTTCCAAGACTGACATGTCTTTCACCTCATCAAGCCGGCGCAAGGCAAATGTCGCTCTCATCGACACGCGAGGCAAGTTACAGTTTTTTCATAGTCTTGCGCCGCAAATGTCAAAATCCCGACCCATCACGCCCAAGCCGCTGACCGTCGCCGGATTCTAACTCAAGCGTGATCGTTATCCCCTTGCCAAATGTCGACACATCGTAGATTTGAAAGCGGCCAAACGGTCGGTTGTTTGCGCTTCGTTAACCTCAGTGCTTTAGCGGGCCACACCCCGACCTTTGGATGAGGTCGCATGCAAGGAATGAATAATGCCCGTAAAGAAGAATTCTGCCTCCGATGTTTTCCAACGCAAGATCTCGGATTTCTGTGATCTGAGGCTCGCGCCGCTGCTGCAGCCGCGCAGCTTTGAAAATCTCAAGGGCTTCATGATCGGGCTCATCGTCTTCCAGTCGCGTCCTCCACTGAGAGCCGGACGCGTGGACTTTCAGGAAATCGCAACGCTTTGCGGCATGGATGCCGAAATGAGCCCTGAGCTCAAGCGGGCAGCCCAACCCGGCTTCGATGCGATTCTTCGCTGGCTCGGAGCGACCAAGGCCAAGACGACCAGCATCACTCCCATCGCGTCCAAAAGCCCGCTGCGCGTCGTCGGCAAGACGACCATGGGCAGGCAGGCGGAACGCCGCTCTATCGCATCATAAGCCCCTGGCCGCAGCACCGGATCTTTCCCGCTGCGGCGTTCACTCCTCCTCTCGACAGATCTAGAAAAGCTCGCCAGAATAATACCAGTAGCGAACGGGGTGAAATTTTCTCCCTGCTCGCATCATGGAAAGAAGGTGCAGCTTGGCAACCGATATTATTGAGCTGATCAGGAGCGAATTCGCCGCTGCCGAGCTTGAGATCCCCCTTTACAAGCGGCTCAAGACAGCGATCGAAAGCGCCGTCCGCAGTCATGCCTTCAAACCGGGTTCGGCTCTGCCCGGTGAACGATCGCTCGCCGAAGCGCTTTCGCTCTCGCGAGTGACCGTTCGCAAGGCGCTGGCGATGCTGGAAGAGGAAGGCATGTTGAGCCGGCGACAGGGTGCACGCAGCGAAATCGGTAACCGCGTCGAGAAATCGCTGTCGACACTGACGAGCTTTTCCGAAGACCTGCGGGCGCGTGGAATGGAGCCCGGCTGTATATGGCTTTCCAAGCAATTGAGCCGCCCATCGCCAACCGAGATGATGGCGCTGGGAATCTCTGCAAACGCACAGGTCCTACGCATGCGCAGAGTGCGAACGGCGGATGGCGCCCCGATCGCCGTCGAACACGCGGCCGTGCCCGTACGCTTTCTCCCCTCGCCCTCCTCCGTCGGCGATTCCTTATATGAGGCGCTCGCCCAGCGCGGCTTTCTGCCTCGGCGAGCAGTACAGAGAATGCGAGCACGCGCCGCATCGCCCGAAGACGCGCAGCATCTACGTTGCGAGCCGGGCGCACCGATCCTGACGACGGAACGACGCTGCTTTCTGGCCGACGGCGAGATCGTCGAATATTGCGAAACGCGCTACAAAGGCGAGGTCTACGATTTCGTCTTTGAGCTTCAGAGATAATACCAGTTTAAAACCGGTTGCTTTCCAGTAACCTTCGTCTATCGTGACACTCCGAAAAGGGGTGCCGAATGCGTAAGGAAGATCTCAATCTAAGCCTAATCGTCTCATGTCAGCCGGTGCCTGATGGAGCCATGGATGAAGCCATTTTCGTCAGCGGCTTCGCTCGATCAGCCCTCGCTGCTGGAGCGCGGGCCTTGCGGATCGAGTCTTCAACCTATGTCGCAGCCGTAAGGGCAGCCGTTGACGCACCGATCATCGGCATCGTCAAGCGCGACCTTGACGACAGTCCGGTGCGCATCACCCCCTTCGTCGCGGATGTCGAGGCACTGGCCGATGCCGGAGCCGATATCATCGCCTTCGACGCCACCGATCGCCCTCGTCCGGCAACGATCGAGGCACTTCTGGCGGCCATCAAGGCGCGCGGCCTGCTTTCCATGGCGGATTGCTCGTGTCTCGATGATGCAAGACGCGCACTTGCCGCTGGCGTCGATTTTGTCGGCACGACCATGTCCGGTTATGTCGGCGGCCCGGAGCCCGTGGATCCGGATATCGCGTTGATCGCCGCCATGCGGCAACTGACGCCCCATGTGATCGCCGAGGGCCGGATCCGCACGCCTGAACAGGCGGCAGAAGCGGTCAGTGCCGGCGCTTGCGCCGTTGTCGTCGGATCGGCGATCACCAGAACCGAACATGTGACGTCGTGGTTCCACGACGCAGTCTCGGCCGCCTTCTCACAGCGAGAGGCAGCAACCTTGGCGATCGATATCGGTGGCACCAAGACGCTCGCGGCGCTCGTGCGCGGCACACAGATCCTCGCCGAAGCAATAATCCTGACCAGCCGAGAGGCTGGCCCTGATGCCTGGTTGGCCGCGATGGCCGAGCAGGCAGCATCATGGAAGGGGCAGTACGAACAGGTGGGCATCGCTGCGACCGGCCTCATTCGTGAGGGATGCTGGTCTGCGCTCAACCCGGCCACTCTAGCAATCCCCGACGACTATCCGCTGGTCGCACAGGCCAGCAAGCTGTTTGGTAAGCCAGCCTTTGCCGTCAACGACGCCCAGGCAGCCGCCTGGGGCGAATACAGGTTCGGTGCCGGCAACAACGAGGACACGGTGTTCCTGACCATTTCCACCGGGCTCGGTGGCGGCGTTGTGATCAATGGGCGACCATTGCTTGGCCTTGCCGGCCACTTCGGCCTGCTTCGTGCGCCGACCGACGGTCAATCTCCGCTGGAGGATGTCGTTTCCGGCCGCTGGATGGCGGCAAAAGCTGCGGCCTCCGGACATCCGATAGAGGCACCCGAAATATTCGAACAGGCGCGCCGTGGCGAGACGTGGGCGCAGGCGATCATCGCGCAATCGGCCGCCCGCGTCGCCCTCCTCTGCCGAGACATCCAGATGATGTTTGCTCCCAAACGCATCGTCATGGGCGGCGGCATAGGTCTGGCGCCTGGCTATCTCGAAGCCGTTCGCGCGCAGTTGACGGAGCTTCCTCACCATCTCGCGCCGCATCTGGTGGCCGCAAGCCTTGGCCCGCGAGCCGGCATCATTGGCGCCTCTGATCTCGCCGGTCGCCATCGCTAAACAAGCCTGCATACGTCAATCAACAACGATAATGAGAGGGAACTACAATGAAATTCAGGCATATATCCTCTGCGCTGCTCGCCCTGACGCTGTCGGCAACAGCACTTCCCGGCCTGGCAAACGCCAAGGTCGTCGTCCTCGGCTGGCCGGGCGGCTCAGAAGAAACGGCGCTGCGCGCCACGACAGATCTCTACAACAAGACCGCATCGGATGCCGACAAGGTCGAGCTGCTGTTCTTCAACCGCGACGGCTTCTTCGACAAGCTGCAGGCCGATATGGCAGCCGGCTCGAACGCCTTCGACGTCAATCTGGTCGCGACCTATTCGATCGGCCGCTATGCGCCTTACATGGAGCCTGTCGAGCTCAATGCCGAGGCATCAAAAGTATTCGGGGACACCGTCCTGAAGACGATGCAATTCGATGGCAAGCAATATGGCGTGCCGACGGACCTTTCGCTGCACTTCATGTACTACCGCAAGGACCTCATCGACGCGCTCATGGCCGATCCGGAAGCCAAAGCCAAATATGCCGAGATTTCCAAGAAATTCCTCGGCAAGGAGCTTGCGCCCAAGCAGCCTGACGGTTGGACCTGGGACGACTGGGCGGCCACCTCGCTCTATTTCAGCAAGCAGGTGAACCGCCGGAGCCCGGTCCGCTACGGCACCGTTCTCCAGATGAAGAACCTTCTGTTCAACATGATGGTCTTCCAATCCCTGCCGCGCTCCTATGGCGGCGACTGGACGGATGCCAGCGGCAAGGTCACGATCGATTCGGATGCATATAAGACGGCACTGAAGCTCTATAAGACGCTTTACGACGCCGGTGCTTCGCCAAAGGATTCGCTGAGCTACGAATATGCCGAAACCAATGCGGCCTACAGCTCCGGACAGGCGGCGACCGCATTGCAGTGGAATGCAGCCGCGGCCGAGCTCACCGATCCGAAGAAGTCTCCTGCCGTCGCCGACGTTACCAGCGTCGTCGCGCCGCCGGCCGGTCCGAACGGCCGCACCGACCATATTCACGGTCTTGGCCTCGGCCTGAACAAGAACGCCAAGAACAAGGAAGGTGCGGTCAAGTTCCTGACGTGGCTTTCTTCCGAGGATGCGGCTCTGGCCTATGCCCGTGCCGGCGGATCGCCCGCTCTGACGCCCGACGTCGTCGCCAAGGTGGCCAAGGAGCGCCCGGATCTGGTCAAGCTCGGCGAGTTCGCCAGCAAGTATGGCTATGTCATGACCGGCGCCACCTCGGCCAAGGCGCTATCGGTCTATGAACTGCAGGCGAAAGAATTCACCGGCTACTGGTCGGGCCAGCAGAGCCTCGAGGATGCCCTTGCCCATACCAAGACGGGCATGCAGGATCTCCTGAAGAAATAAGGGCAAAGACCGGATGCTCTAAATGGGCATCCGGTCGCTACGGCTGACACCATGGCTCTCGTAAAACGTACCGAAGGCAGGCTCTACCTGACACCGCTTGTCGGGTTTCTGCTGCTGTTTCTCGGCTTTCCGGCTCTTCTCAATCTCGTCTATTCCGTTTCGACGGTTTCATTCGAAACTTTGCGCAATCCGCAGATCAGCGGCTTTGGCAACTACGTCATCGCCTTGATGGAGCCGGCATTCTGGCAGTCGGTATGGTTCTCGTTGCGCTTCGGCATCATTACCGCCGTCAGTGAGTGCCTGCTCGGCCTTTTTCTGGCGATTTTCCTGAAACCGCTGCTATCAGCGCGGCCCGTGCTAATGGCGCCGTTGATGCTGCCGTTGATGGTCGCTCCTGCCATGGTCGGTCTGATGTACCGGCTCGTGCTGCACGAATTTGCCGGACCTGTGCCCTATTATCTGTTCGAATGGTTCGGCGACAGCCCCGCCTTCCTCGATTATACGAATGCCTTTCGCACGCTGCTCGTCATCGAGGTGCTGCAATGGACGCCTTTCGCCTTCCTGCTCTTTTACGTCTCCTATATCGCCATCCCCACAGACGTGCATGAGGCAGCAGCGCTCGACGGCGCAACCGGCCTGCAGCGGCTATGGCGCATCGACCTGCCGCTGATGATCCCGACACTCGTCGTTGCCTTCTTCATCCGCTTCATCGATGGATTCCGCGTTTTCGATAATGTCTATGCCTTGACCGGAAGCGGCGCGGGCGGCTCCACCACATCGCTTTCGATTTACATCTACCAGGCCTTCTTCAAGGAGGGCGCCATCGGCAAGGCCGTGGCGGCCTCCGTAGTGCTGTTCATCACCTCGCTTCTAGTCCTCTATGCCTTGAACTGGCTCGGCGCCCGGAGGAAGAGATAGATGCTGAAATCACTCCGCTGGATCGTCTATGGTATCGTCGTCCTTGCCATGAACTTCCCGATCATCGTTACGCTCATCACCTCGTTCAAAACAGCGCGAGAAATCTCCAGTAATGCCGGCCTATGGATCGAACAGCCGACACTCGATAACTACGTCAAAGTCTTTACGGATACCGAGCGCTTCAACATTTTCCTCTATCTTGCAAACAGCGCCGCAGTCGCCCTTATCGGCACCGCGCTTGCGATCCTGCTGTCTTTTCCGGCCGCCTATGTGATCGCGCGCAGTGAAACGGGGCAAAAGCTTCTGCTCCCGCTCGTCATCAACCTTCGCGCCGTGCCTCTCATCGTGTTCGCGATCCCGCTCTACATGATGTACCAGTGGCTCGGCCTGCTGGATACGCGGATCGGGCTAGGGCTCATCTTGACGATCGTCAATATCCCGCTTGCTCTCGTCATGCTGGTCAATGCCATCAACGACATACCGACGGAACTCGACGAGGCAGCGACGGTCGATGGCGCCAGCATCTTCCAGATCATGATCCAGGTCATCCGGCCGGTCGTGCGGCCAGCGCTCGTCACCACCTTCATCTTCGGCTTCATCACAGCCTGGAACGAATTTCTGTTCGGGTTGATGCTGACGACCAATCAAGCCGTTCCCATGACGGTCGGAGCCTCGTTCTTCTTCGCCGCCAGCGGCGGCGGTGTGCAATGGGGTATGGCGTCGGCGGTCATGATCATAGGCGCCCTGCCCCCGGCGCTCCTCGGCCTGGTGATGTACCGGCAGCTTTCGGGCTCGATGACGGCTGGCGCGGTCAAGGGCTAGGTTAGGTTTTTGAAAGCCAGGCTGAAACAGTTCGCGAAAACTGTGTGACTGCTTTCGACATGGCCCAACTCTGCAGCCGTGCCGAGAGATGGCCATATCGACGCCGGTTGGGCGCCGAGGACGCAGCATGCCCCGGCACCGTCCGGTTCGATAGGATGCCGAGCGTCAGGCAGCTCTCAGGACGACGTTGAATCCCTCCGCCTCCGACGGCGGGACGAAATAGCTGGAGATCTGCTCGAATTCGGCATCCGAGGCTGCGAAGTCGTGCGTTCCGGCTGCATTGCGGGCACGAAGGCGCGCCTTGCACACTTCGTCGGGTACATCGAGGAAATGCAGGCGATGATCGGCACCGGCTGCCTCGAAGAGCGTCCTCATCCAGGCCCGCATTGCGAGCGTGTTCGCCGGAAAATCCAATACGACAGACACCCCGGCACGGAGCAGATCCCGCACGTGGGGGCCGATGGCCTCGCGCAGTCGCCGTGAGCAACGGATGTAGTCCGCAACATCCTTCATTTCGGGACTGAACAGGCGGCTTAGCCAAAAATCCTCGCTGATAACAACGGTGGAGGGCATTCGACCCAGTTCGGCGGTAAGCGTGGATTTTCCGGCAGCGATCTTTCCGCAAAGCATATGCAGCGTCGCGCGATGAGAAGCCTGAAGAGTGCTGTTGAATTCCTGATCTGACATTTCCAACTCCGGGAGAGCCCACGAGACGGAAAAAGAAAACCCGCCTCAAGGCGGGTTTCTTTGCTTGGACAACAGATATCCGACCCACCATTCAGTGAATGGCGAGAATAATCTGCAAGCTGGTACGGCGAACGTCGTCCATGCTTTTCAATATCATGCCTTTCGTCGCTGTCAAAGACTGATCCTTTATCCCTTCGGGATTGTCCTCCTTGGACATCAGGAAGAGCTGGCTTCATCCGCTGCGGAGGAGGATCGACGCGCAGCTGGACGCCGACGAGGCATGTCGCCAAGAATTCCACCCGGGCGCACCAGCAGAATTATGCAGAGCATGACGCCGATTGCGACGATCTGCAGCGAGGCTGCGCGAGCCTGTTGTTCAGGGGAGAAGAGTGCGCTCGTCAGCGCGCCGGAGCCTGCCCAGATTGCCCAGACCACGACGCTACCGATGATGGCTCCCTTGTTGCTGCCGGAGCCACCGACGATGAGCATGACCCAGACCTGAAAGGTCAGGATCGGAAGATAGTTGTCCGGCGCGATAAAGCCGATGAAATGCGCCTGTATGGCACCGGCCAGCCCCATGATCGCACCGCCGACGGCGAAAGCCTGAACGCGATAGAAGCGCGCGCTCTTGCCGAGCGAAACGGCAGCGCGCTCATCTTCACGCAAAGCTTTCAGAACGCGTCCCCAGGGGCTGCGCGCCAAATGCTCGAGCGCAAAATATGCGATTAGCAGCACAGCGACAACAACACCGAGGTTGGCGAAGTTGAAGAGTAGCGGCGTCTCGGCAAGGCTTGCGAAGGGACGAGGAATGAAGCCGATACCGAAGGGGCCGCCGGTCAGTTTTTGCGCGTTCAACGCTACGAGCTGGACGACGACCGCGACACCGAAGGTCGTGATCGCCAGATAATCCGATTTCAACCGAAGTGTCGCCACGCCAATGATAGCCGCAGCAAGCCCCGCCACGACCATTGCGCCCAGCCAACCCACAAGGATCGGCAGATCGAAGCCGCCGAGACGCCCGGCGGTATCCGGCGTTGTCAGCAGCGCCGAGGTATAGGCGCCAATGGCGACAAAGCCGGCAAGGCCGACATTGAAAAGGCCCGTCAGTCCCCATTGTAGGTTCAGGCCAAGCGTGATGAACGAAAAGATCAGCGCCGTGGTCAGGAAGAAAGCGCCATAGCCAATAATATCCATCATCGCTCCCTCACTCCGAAAAGACCGATCGGCCGGACGAACAACACCGCCATCAGGATGATGAAGGAGATGGCTGCGCGCCATTCCGCGCCGACAAGCTGAACCGCGGCCGCTTCGGCGAGGCCGATGATCAGGCCACCGAGGACCGCGCCCGGCACGCTGCCGATGCCGCCAAGAATGGCGGCGGCAAACATCGGCAGCAGCATGTCGAAACCCATCAGCGGACGGATCTGTACGAGAATGCCGATCATGACGCCGGCAACGCAGGCGAGCCCGCCGCCGATCAGCCAGGTGACACGCACGACCTTGGCGACATCGATACCGACGACGCGGGCAAGCGCGGGATTCTGGCTGAGCGCCTGCATGGAACGGCCCGTCTGCGTCCTCGTCATCAGCATATGCACACCGAAGACCAGCAGCGCGGTGACGATCAAAAGCGCGATCTGATCGGGCGTGATGCGAATGCCAAAGCCGACGGGCATAGCAATCTGGATAGCGCGGCTGAAATAGGTCGGGCGCGAGGTGAAGAGGAACTCGAGCAGGCTGCGTAGCGCCATAGAGGCGCCGAAGCTCGCCATGACGACGATGATCGATTGGCCCTTGGCTCGCAGCCGGGCAAAGAGCACTTTGTCGAGCGCAAGGGCAAGAACGCCGGTGAAGCCCATGGCGGCGATGACCGCGACAATCAGCGGCCAGCCAAAAGAGAGCGGACCGATCGGGGCGACCTTGCCAAAGATTGCACCGATGGCGCTGACGACGGCAAGGGTCGCGTAGGTGCCCCAAGCCATCAAGTCGCCATGGGCGAAGTTCGAAAAGCGCAGGATCGAATAGGTCAGCGTCACGCCGATAGCGCCAAGGCCGATCATGGACCCCGTGAGCAATCCGTCGACGATAAACTGCAGGTTCATGCCGCACCTCCGGTTTTGGAAGCAGCCGGGCGCTGGCCGAGATAGAGCTCAGCGACGACCGGGTCGTTCCAGAGCTCCGAGGCGACCCCTTCATGCCTGTCCTTGCCCTCGACAAGCACATAGGCACGGTCGCCGATGGCAAGCGCCGCCTTGGCATTTTGCTCGACAAGCAGAATGGTGACGCCCGATTTGCGGATCTCGGTCAACATGTCGAAGACCATCGAGACGAATTTCGGTGACAGGCCGGCCGATGGTTCATCGAGAACAAGAAGCTTGGGGTGAACGATGAGGGCACGTGCGACGGCCAGCATCTGGCGCTGTCCGCCGGAAAGATTGCCGGCAGCAATCCGGCGATGGCGCGCGAGATCCGGAAAGGTCGCATACATTTCCTCAATGCGACCGGGCACTTCCTTCGGCTTCAGAATGCCGCCGGCGACCTTCAGATTGTCTTCGACCGACATTAGCGGAAAGACATTCTCCGTCTGCGGCACGAACGCAAGGCCAAGCCGCACCATAGTGTGCGCCGGCGCGCGGGTGATATCTCTGCCTGCCAGTTCCACCCTGCCGCTTTCGACCGGAACGAGACCGGCAATCGCCTTGATGAAGCTCGATTTGCCGGCACCATTAGGGCCGAGAACGACGACGATTTCCTTTTCCGCAACGGTGATCGAGGCTCCGCGCACAATCGGCACGCCGGGTTCATAGCCTGCCACGAGATCGCGAACGACAAGGACGGGCTCGCTCATGCCGCGCCTCCAAGATAAGCCTCAATAACGCGTGGATCGCGGGCGACCTCCTCTGGCGTACCCTCGCAGAGAAGCTGGCCGCTTGCCATAACGAGCACGCGATGACAGAGCCGTGTCACCATATCGATATTGTGCTCGATCAGCAGAAAGGTAACGCCGCGCTGGTTGATATCGCGGATGCGGTCGATAATGGTCTCCAGAAGCGTGGCATTGACGCCGGCAGCGGGTTCATCGAGCAGAATAAGGGCGGGATCGGCCATCATGACGCGGGCAAGCTCCAAAAGCTTGCGCTGTCCGCCGGACAGAACGCGCGCAGGTTCATGCGCCAGACGTGTCAGGTGAACGAGCTCCAGCAGTTCCATCGCCTTTGCAAGAGCTCCCCTCTCCTGCTCCGCGACCTTCCACGGGCGAAGGAAATTCGACAGCAAGCGCTCGCCCGCCTGATCTTGGGCAGCCAGCATGACATTGTCGAGAATTGTCAGATTGGGGAAAGGCCGCGGGATCTGAAATGTCCTCCCGAGGCCGCGTCCGATCCGGCGGTGCCCCGCCTCGCCCGCAACGGGCGCGCCATTCAACGTGATCTCGCCGCTGGTGGGAGCAACGCTGCCGGCCAGCAGATCGAACATCGTCGTCTTGCCGGCTCCATTCGGGCCGATCAAGCCCAGGATCTCGCCTTGCCGCACATCGAACGAAACATCGCCGACGGCGGTGAGGCCGCCGAAACGGCGCACCACGTTCTTTGCGCTCAGAACGGGCCGGGCTTCCTCCCCATTCCGTTCAGTTGTCGTACTCATGAGATCCCTCTGGCCGGAAGACGGTCGCTGCCGCCCCTGATTATTTGATTTGTGATCACACTTGCATTGATCACGCTAATCAGCTTTAATCCACTCTGCAAGCCGAAAAAAGGGATTTCGAATGCAAAAGGCCACCGCCGACAAGAGCGATCCGATTGCCGCACAGCTTGCGCCCGTAGGCCGCGAGACCGTCCAGGACCGCGTCTACTCCGAGCTGCGCCGCGCGCTGATCGGCGGCCTTTTCGAGCCCAGCCAGGTGCTGACGATCCGTGGCCTTGCCGATGCGCTGATGACCAGCACCATGCCTGTGCGCGAAGCGCTCGGTCGGTTGATTACCGAAAAGGCGCTGGAGGCACTGCCCAACCGATCCGTTCGCGTGCCGCCGATCACGCTCGAGCGCATGGATGACCTTCTGCGTGCTCGCATCCTCATTGAAGGCGAGGCCATTGCGCTTGCGGCAACCCGCATGAATTCGCGCCAGATCGCCACCATCGAGGGCATGCTCGGCGAATGGGACGAGATGCGCGCCCTCAAGCACAAGAAGGACGTCGACCGTGAAGTGACGCTCAACCAGGCCTTTCATTTCGAGATCTATCGCGCTTGCGGTTCGGCGGTGTTGATCCCGATGATCGAGAGCCTGTGGCTGCAGTCCGGTCCTTGTATCCGCGTCGCCATATACGCCTTCTCCGACGCCGGCGAAGTCGACACCGCCCATTATCACCGTACCATCGTCAAGGCGATGGCCGCACAGGATGCAGCGGGGGCCCGCGAAGCGCTGATCGCCGATATCAGCCGCCCCTTCGTGTTCCTGCGCAACAAACTTGAAGCCGATTCCAAGAAGGGCCTATCCGCATGAGCCAACGCGCCATCAAGATCTCCGAACCACGCTCCGGTCTCAGCGTCTTTGCGCCGCTGCTGGAAGCCAAGGCGCCTGACAATGCCGCGTTCCTCTGGAGCTACCTCAGCGAACCGCGCGTGGTCGGCGGCATTCATGCCATGTGGACCGGGCCGGAAATCTCCTGCCCGATCCCGCCCGCGCATTTGAAAGACACAGCCTATGCCGTCGCCCTGCCAGCCGAAAACGCGACATTGACGCCGCAGCCGGGCGATATCGTCTTAAGCTATGTGCCACCGCGCATGTGGGGCGGCAATCCCGACGCCATTTTCGATATCGGCCTTTTCTATGGACAGGGCGCGCGCTTGCTCTTCCCGATCGGCTGGCTTGCCGGCAGCGTCATCGCGCAAGTCCGCGTTGAGGAACGCGAACATTTTGCTGCCGCCTGCGGCATCATCCGTCGCAGCGGTGCCTGCGACGTCACCTTTGAGCGCGCGGAGATCTGACATGGCCACAGTCGCCGATGACAGTTTCGAGCTGTTCGACCTCAGGGTCGAAGCCGTTATTCCCGAGGGCAAGCCGATCTATTGCGGCGCCAAGGCGGGCGACTATTTCGAGCTCAAGGGCGAAATGCTGTCCTTGCCGCCGGGCCAGGGCTTTTCGATCTATTCCATATCGGCCGTGCTGCCACTGCTCGCGGCCAAACAGCGGCCAACCCATAAGAACGACTGGATGACCTCGGATGCGGAAATCGCCTGCCCCGACCCCAACTGTGCGAGCCGGCTGCGGATCGTCAGAACGGGCACGCGACGGTTCAGCCATGCCGAAACGACGGCAGTGCCGTTGCCTGAAGGAGAATAGACAGCATGACCGCCAAGACTTTTGAGCTCAGCCCCGGATACAAGATCTCCCGCGTCATCCGCGGCGGCTGGCAGCTTGCCGGAGGGCACGGCGCCATCGACCGCGCCCAGGCGGTCACCGATCTGATCGCGGCTTACGACGTCGGCATCCGCACCTATGATTGCGCCGACATCTATACGGGCGTCGAGGAACTGATCGGCGAAGCGCGCGAGCGCTTGCGCAACGAACGCGGCGCGGAAGCTGCTGGTGCCATGAAGGTGCACACCAAGCTTGTGCCCGATCTTGAAAAACTCGCAACGATCAGCCGCGATTATATTCGAGGGATCGTCGACAAGTCGCTGCGCAAGCTGAAGACCGAGCAGCTCGACCTCGTGCAGTTTCACTGGTGGGACTATTCGCTGCCAGGCCATCTCGATGCGCTTGCCTGGCTCAACGAGATGCGCCGGGAAGGCAAGGTGCGCAATGTCGGGACGACAAACTTCGACACGCCGCATATTGCCGGGATCCTTGCTGCCGGCATTCCGCTGGTCAGCCAGCAGCTCCAATATTCCGTTCTCGATCAGCGCCCATCACATAGCCTCGCCAAGCTGGCGGCCGAAAACGACGTCAAATTTCTCTGCTACGGGTCGGTAGCAGGTGGCTTCCTGAGCGACAAATGGCTGGGACAGCCGGAGCCGGAAATGCCGCTCGAGAACCGTTCGCTCGTCAAGTATAAGCTGATCATCGATGATTTCGGCGGCTGGGAGCTGTTCCAATCACTGCTCGGCACATTAAAGGCTATCGGTGATCGCCATGGCGTCGACATCGCCACGATCGCCAGCGCCTGGGTGTTGGAGCAGCCGCAGGTTGCCGCCGTTATCGTCGGCGCCCGCAATCAGGCGCATGCGCTTGCCAACGCGAAGATCATGGATATCGCACTCTTGGACGAAGACCGCCGGCAAATCTCCGGCATCATCGCCCAAGGCTCGGGCCTTGAGGGCGACGTCTATACCCTGGAGCGCGACCGCACCGGTAAACACGGCTCCATCATGCACTACAATCTCAACGCGGGGAAAGTATGAGCCAGCAACCCTCTCTCCTTCAAAAGGCCAGCGCCGAGGTCCTCGATTTCCATCGCTTCTTCGAGGGATGGTACGATGCCGCAACGGCCGACAGCGTCGATTTCGGCCGCTGCGAGCGCACATTCGGTCAGGCTTTTCATATGATCCCGCCGACCGGGCGCGTCTTCGACCGCGCGGAGACCATCGAATTGATCCGCGCAAACCGGGCGACTTTTCAGGGCAATTTCACCATCGAAATTTCGGATATCCGCGCAAGCTATGAAACCGCAGATACGATCGTCCTGACCTATATCGAGGCTCAGTCGCGCGCCGGCAAATTCAGCCGGCGGCAGGCAAGCGCGCTTTTCACCGCAAGTTCATCGGCGCCCAACGGCGTCGAATGGCAGMATCTGCAGGAAACCTGGCTGCAGATGCCGGACAACTGACAGGTTCCTAAAAATCAGAAATGAAAATCGTTGACCGAGCAAGGGGAACAAAGATGAAGAAGACGATATTTCAAATCACGACGGCTCTGGCCTTTCTAGCCGCAGCCGGTGTCGCCAATGCCGCGGACTGCAAGGTGACGGTGGGTCTCGTGATGGAACTGACCGGTCCGGCCGGCGAATATGGCCAGGCCGGCGCGAAGTCCGTCGAGATGGCCTTTCGTGACATCAATGCCGCCGGTGGCGTGCATGGCTGCGATCTGGTGACGGACACCCGCGACAGCCAGAGCCAGGGCAATGTCGCAGTCGACGCCGCCACGCAACTTGTACAGGTGAAGAAGGTTCCCGCTGTTATCGGCGGCATCATTTCCTCTGTAACAATCCCGATCCTGACGTCGGTCACCGCGCCCGCTAAGGTCGTCCAGGTCTCCCCGGCCGCCTCTTCGCCGACGCTGACGGCGCTTGGCCGCGACGGCAAGACCAACGGCATCTTCTTCCGCACGATCACCTCGGACTCGCTGCAGGGCATCGCTGCCGCCAAATACGCGATCGACAAGGGCTTCAAGAAGCTGGCGATCATTCACGTCAACAGCGACTTCGGCGTCAACATGGTTGCCGAGTTCTCGAAGGCCTACAAGGCGCTCGGCGGCACGATCATTTCGACTACGCCCTACAATGAGAAACAGTCGAGCTATGCGTCGGAAGTCACGGCAGGCATGGCAGGCAGCCCGGATGGTCTCTATCTCGTCAGCACGCCGGTCGACGGCGCCACCATCGCCCGAACATGGATCTCACAGGGCGGTCCGCAGAAATTCCTGCTCAATGACGGCATGAACAGCCCTGACTTCATCGACTCGGTCGGAGCCGATTACCTCAAGGATGCCTATGGAACGTCGTCGGGTACAACGCCGACGCCTTCAACCGACTACTTCAACAAGAACTACAAGACCTTCTCCGGCATCGAACCGACCAACCCGGCGGCCGACCGCGCCTACGACGCGGGCGCGATCGTCGGTCTCGCGCTTGCGATCGCCGGCGACGACACCTCGAAGCTGAAGGATGATATCTACAAGGTGGTCGACCCGAAGGGCATGCCGATCTATGCCGGCAAGGAAGAGTTCGCCAAGGCTCTCGGCCTGATCAAGGAAGGCAAGCCGATCCGCTACGAGGGCGTCATCGGACCTGTCTCCTTCGATCAGTACGGTGACATCACCGGCCCGTTCCGTCTTTGGAAGATCACCGATGGCAAGGTTACCACCGATGGTGAGCTGAAGATAGAAGACGTCTCGGCTCTCAAGGAAAAGATCAAATAGTCTGGCGCAAGCCATTGAAAATATGACGAGGCCCGCGAAACGGCGCCTCGTCCAGGAAACATAGACCAACGATTCCTTTCAGCGGCCGGCATATCGAGACAGCGATCTGGCATAGGTTTTGGAAGATCATCCGCTAATGCCCAGCAGCATTGCCCGCCCCACCAATCCCACGCTCTGGACGCTGACGGCCAATCCGCCGCCGGAACTTGCCCGCGAGTTGCCTTCACGTTGCGACGTGGTCGTGATCGGCGGCGGTTTTACGGGCCTGACGGCGGCGCTTCATCTCGCGCGCGCCGGCCGCTCTGTCTGCGTTCTGGACGCAGGACGATTGGGTGCCGGCGCGAGCGGCATGAATGCCGGCTTCGTCGTTCCGAATTTCGCCAAGGCGGATCCGGCGACGGTTCGCCAAAAGCTGCCTCGCGACAAAGCCGACGCCCTTCTCTCTCTCGTCGGCGCGGGAGCCGATCGGGTCTATGCGACCATCGCCGAAGAAGGGATTGCCTGCGATGCGGCCCAGACCGGCTGGTTGCAGCCTGCCTATGGCGAGGCTATGGCCGACGTTCTGCGCCAACGCGCCCGCGATTGGGCGGAACTTGGCCGTCCGGTCGAGTTCCTCGAAGCGCCGGAGATCCAGGACGAAACGGGAATGGATATCTATTCCGGCGGGTTGATCGATCATTCTGGCGGGACCATCCACCCGCTGAACTATCTCTTTGGTCTTGCGCATGCCGTAACGCGACATGGTGGCAACATCAGCGAAAACAGCTCGGTAGATCGGGTCGAGCGACATGGCAGTATCTGGCGGATCGCCCTTGCGGGCCGGGAGATTGAGGCAGACAGCGTGCTTCTGGCGACGAACGCCTTTACGGGTGGTGTTGCGACCCGCATGGGACGCACCGGTGTGCCGCTCAGGGTCTATCAGGTAGCGACCAAGCCAATCGAGGCGGAGACGGTTGCCCGTATTGCGCCGCACCGACGTCCCCTTGGCGACACGCGCTCCAATCTTTTCACCTACCGGCTAGATCGCGACAACAGGCTGATCAGCGGCGGCATGGCCATCAATCCCATCGGCGCTTTCGAACGTATCGGCCGCGCTGTCGTCGACCGTCTTGCATCCGAGCTGCGCCTGCCCCGCCATCCCGGTGTCGAAATCGTCTGGACCGGCGTTGCCATCATGACGCCGGATTTCCTGCCTCGGCTCTATCGGTTCGGCGACGATTTCTTCGGCGGCATAGGCTGCAACGGCCGCGGCATCGCCATGACGGCTCAGCTGGGTCATGTTCTTGCCAGGCTGGCCCTTGGAGAACAGGCCGCCTCGTTGCCGATCCCACTACAATCCAGTCGCCCGCTGCCCTTTCATAGTTTAACGCCCCTCGTTGCGTCCATTGCACTCGCGCACGCCCGTTTTGCAGACTGGCGTGCCGGACAGCGTTGAAATGCGTGCAAGACTTGGGGGCAATCGCATCGCACCTTCTCCGGATAGTTATTGTCTAGAATTTCTACCGATAAAGAAATGAAGGCGCGGACCGACAGGAAAAAACGAAAAGCCTTTCCTCGAAGCACCGCTTTGAATGCGGCATCGTGACGCCGAATGAAATCGGAGTCCCCCATGAACGCGCAATTGCACCAACTCAACTCCAAGCACCCCCAGGCCACCGTGCTTGAGACCGAGCAGCAGGCGCTCGCCGTCGCTCGCGAGCTTGCGGAGCATTTCGCCTCCACCGCATCCGAGCGCGACAGCGAAAGACAGCTGCCCTTTGCTGAAATGGATACACTGGCGCAATCGGGGCTCTTGGCGATCACGGTTCCGGAAGAATACGGGGGGCTTGACGTCTCGAATTCCACACTCGCCGAAATCACCGCGATCCTGGCACAGGCCGACGGTTCGATCGGGCAGATCCCACAAAACCACTTCTACATTCTGGAAGCACTGCGCGTAGACGGCTCCGAAGACCAGAAACGCTACTTTTTTGAACGGGCTCTTGCCGGCGACCGCTTCGGCAACGCTCTGTCGGAACGCGGAACGAAAACCGTCGGCCATTACAATACCCGTATCGCCCGGGACGGCCCTGGCTATCGCATCAATGGACGAAAGTTCTATTCAACCGGTGTGCTCTTTGCGGACTGGATCACGATCTTCGCGCTTGATGAGAGCGAAAAACTCGTCATGGCCTTCGTTCCGAAGGGGACGGAGGGTGTCGAAATCATCGACGACTGGGATGGTTTCGGACAGCGTACGACCGGAAGCGGCACCACGGTGCTCAACAATGTCTATGTGAATGCCGATCACGTCGTTCTGCATCACAGGGGTTTCGAGCGTCCAACGACGATCGGTTCGGTCGGTCAGATCATCCATGCAGGCGTCGATCTCGGCATCGCCCGTGGCGCCTTTGTCGAAACGCTCAATTTTGTGAAAACCAAGGCTCGCCCTTGGATGGACAGCGGTGTCGAGCACGCTAGCGACGACCCGCTGACCATCGCCAAGGTCGGACAAATTGCTATCCGGCTGGAGGCGGCCACCGCGACGATCGAGCGTGCCGGGCGCAAGGTCGATGCGGCCCAGGTAGAGACCACCGAGAAGAGAGTGATCGAGGCGACCTTGGCGGTTGCCGCAGCCAAGGTGCTGACTACGGAAATCGCCATTGAGGCGACCAACACGCTGTTCGAGCTCGCCGGCACGGCATCCGTCAAGCTCGATCTCAATCTCGATCGGTACTGGCGCAATGCGCGCACGCATACGCTCCACGATCCCGTTCGCTGGAAATACCATGTCGTCGGCAACTACCATCTCAACGACGTCATTCCGCCGAAGAACGGCGCCCTTTGACGATGAGCTGAACCACGGCCCTGTCCGTCGATGGCGCAAATGGCCACCAGGCACCCATGAAGAAGCGGCTTGAAAGCGTGGAGGCGCTCTCAAGCCGCTTTTATGAATAGCCGAGACTAATGAGCCTCTGCAATGACGAGCGGGACCTCCGCGCCATTGGCGTCATAGAGCCTGCCGTTGAGGAAATAGTCGCCATCGTGGAGAACGGCGATGTCCTGATATCGGATCGAACGCTCGGTGCCTGCGACGAATACCGACTGCTGATCGGAATTCCCGATCTTCAGGTGATTGAACAGAAGATTGAGCATGATTGCCATCAATGCCGCCGAACTGATGCCGGAATGGAAGATGGTAATGACCCATGACGGGAAATGCTCATAGAAGGTCGGCGACGCGATCGGGATCATACCGAAGCCTATGGAGGTCGCCACGATGATGAGGTTCATGTTGTTCTCGTAGTCGACCTTGGCGAGCGTCCTGATCCCGCTTGCGGCAACCGTGCCGAACAGGACAAGGCCGGCACCGCCAAGCACCGAGCTCGGAACCGCAGCCACGATACGGCCGACGACCGGCAACAATCCCAAGGCGACGAGAAAGAGCCCGCCCGTTGCGACGACATAGCGACTCTTGATGCCGGTCACGGCGACAAGGCCCACATTCTGCGCGAAGGCGCTCTGGGTGAAGGATCCGAAAACGGGGGCAATGATGCTGGACAGCATGTCGGCACGCAGACCGTCCCCAAGCCGACGCGCATCGACTTTCGTCCCGACGATCTCGCCAACAGCCAGAATATCGGCCGACGTCTCAACGAGGATCACCATGATGACGATGAACATCGAGATGATCGAAGCCGCGTCAAAGATCGGATAGCCGAAGTGAAAGATCTGAGGCAGAGCCACGAAAGGACCATTCGCCACGCGCGAGAAATCCGTCATGCCAAGCGCATAGGCGATGCCTGTTCCGATGACGATGGCAAGCAAGATTGACAGTCTTGATATCGCGGCACTTCCCAGTTTGCTGAGTAGCAAGACGATGACAAGCGTCACGGCCGCAAGCAGAATATTGGCCTGACTGCCGAACTCCGGTGCGCTTCTATTGCCGCCCATGGCCCAACCCGCAGCAACCGGCATCAGCGTCAACCCGATGGTCGTGATGACGATGCCTGTAACGAGGGGTGGAAAGAAGCGCGTGATGCGCGAAAACACCGGCGTGATGGCAAGCCCGATGATCGAAGCCGCGATAACGGCGCCGAGCACGACTTGGATGCCGCCGTGTCCGGTAATGGCGATCATGGTCGCGACGCCGGAAAAGGACACGCCCTGCACGAGGGGAAGTCGGCTGCCGAAGAAGGGCAGACCGATCGTCTGCAGGATGGTTGCGAGGCCGCCGGCAAACAGCGATGCCGTCACAAGCAGACCGATATCGGCGGGTGCGAGACCGGATGCCTGGCCGATGATCAGGGGAACGGCGACAATACCGCCATACATTGTGAGAACATGCTGAAGGCCGTAGGCCAGATTTGCGCCAAGACCGAGCTTTTCATCCTCAGGGGATAAAGACGCGGCATTTTCCTCTGCGGGTACTGCCAAGGTAAACTCCTCCATACCTTTGCGTTTCTCATTTCCTCCAAATGAGAAATACAGGTTACGGTGTCCGACCTCGGATGACTTTATAGAAAAATGCGAAACACCTTATGGAAGACACCGTTTCGCCTATGAATATAGGATCGGGATTGAGCTACGCGTCAACAGTGCAAACGGCTTGCTGAAGCACTCGCTTCAAATGGATGCAAGCTCCGTCTTGAGAAATCAGCTTCAAGCCAAAAACCTCCATTCGATCCTTTCGGATTGAATGGAGGTTTTCGGCAGCCAGTGGTCTGTCTCTCGCCTGAGTGCTCCTTCGGCGAAAATAGGCCTAGCTGTAGAGGCTCACCTCGGGAATCTTGTCATTGAGAACGAACTCTCCGACTTCCTTGGCCTTGTAGAATACGGGATCGTGCAAGGTATGCGTCCGGACATTGCGCCAGAAGCGATCGAAACGATACTTCTCCGCTGTCGACCGTGCACCGGTCAGCTCGAATATGCGTGATGTGATGTCAAGGGAAACGTGGGTGGCGCTGACCTTGGCGGCATAGGCTTCGGCGGCGACTTCGCCGCGCTCCCGCGCCGTCACCCTTTGCCCCTTGGCAAGAGCGGCTTGTACGGTCGTGGCAGCACTGTCGGCCAAGGCAGCAGAAGCCTTCAAGGCAGCGGTGAACTCGCCGACACGTTCGAGAATATACGGATCGTCGGCGGCACGCTCGGCACCGGACGTGATCCACGGCCTTGTCGTCGTCCGCACATAATCGACAGCCTCGCGCAACGCGCCCTCTGCCGTACCCAGATAAAAATTCACGAAGACCAACTGGATGAGCGGCGTGTTGAAGGTCGCCAGCACAGGTGCCTCGACGCCGGTCGATGCCGCCTTGTCCAGATCCTCTTCGTAGACGGGGAAGTCATGGAATTCGACACTGCCGCTGTCGGACAGGCGCTGGCCAAAATTATCCCAGTCGTCGTTGGCCTTGTAGCCCGCGCGATCGGTCGGGACGGCGAAGCCGACGATCCTGTCATCGAGCGTGGCATTGGCATTGATGTAGTCGGAGACGCGCGCTGCGGTCGAGAAGGATTTGCGGCCATTCAGAACATAGCCGTTGGCGCGGCGCGTCAGCACGAGCCCCGGATCGCGCGGATTGACGGCTGCGCCCCAATAGAGACTGCTGGCAACTGTCTTGCCGGCAAGCTCCTGTGCGCGCGCCTCATCGAAGGCCCAATGAATATATTGGCTATTGACGTAGTGATAGCCGAGAAGCTGGCCAATGGAGCTTTCTCCCCGCGCAAGGATACGCACGAGCCGCAAGGCGTCCACCCAGTCGATACCACCTCCGCCGATTTGCTGCGCATGCAGCGCATTCAACAGGCCTGCATTCTTCAGCTTGACGATCTCAGCAAGGGGTGGGCGGCCCTCACGGTCAAGCTCCGCGGCACGCGTGGAAAGATCGGCGGCAATTTCCTCAGCCCTGGCGAAAAGGATCTCGCGCGTGACATTCCGGCTGCCGGCAAAGACGACGTTGGACTGGCTCATGACGTAAACTCCGGTTCTTTGGCATAAAGCGGCGGACGCGCAGTCCGCCGGCAAATCGGTATCAACTGATTAGAAGAGCTTCTGTGGTATCCAGCTCGCCGTCACTGCATCGCTCGCATTGAAGGCTGGCACCTTCTGCGCGAGCTCCTCGATCGTCTTGACGCCGGCCGTACGCAGCCCCTCCTGGGTCAGGAGCGTCGGCTTGACGGTAATCTGGTGCGGCACGTCCTGCCCCGCGATCTGCAGAGCCGTCGCGCGAATGGAAACGGCTCCCACGACGGCGGGATTGGTCGCAACAGTCGCGACCCAGGGGCTGCCGGGCTCGGTGATTTCCTGGATATCCGCCGTCGAGACGTCGGCCGAATAGATTTTCAGCTTGTTTGCGATGCCAAGATCGTTGGCGGCGAGCTTCACGCCGCGCGCAAACTCGTCGTAGGGAGCGAAAATGACGCCGATATCCGGATTCGCCGTCAGCGCCGCCTTCGCCTGATCGGCAGTCGAAGTTGCTGTCGTATCGCTGACATTGCCAAAGCGCGCCTTTTCGACGACACCGCTATTCTGCTTCTTGAACTTATCCCAGACCTCGTTGCGGCGATCGAGCGGCGCAAAGCCGGCGACATAGACATAGCCTGCCTTGAAGCTATCCCCATTGTCCTTCACGACCTGCTTCAGCGCGAGTTCGGCCAGCTCGTGATCGCTCTGTTCGACCTGCGGGATTTTCGGATTGTTGAGATTAACGTCGAAGGCAACAACTTTGATGCCCTTGTCCAGCGCCTTCTGAACGACGTCACCTAGCGATTCCGGCAGACCGTGGTCGATGACAATGCCGGAGACGCCAAGGTTGATCGCCTGCAGGATCTGCTCGCGCTGCTCAGCCGCATTCTGGCGCCCGGGAAAGACGCGCAGATCGATATCGAGCGCCTTCGCCTGCGCCTCGGCTCCGGCCTGATAGGCCTGGAAGAAATCGCCTGCGGAAATATAGCTGATCAGCGCAACCTTTACGCCGCCCTTGTCAAAGGGAGCAGGCGCACCGCTGACGCCGCCTGCCAATGCAGCCTGCGAAATGAAAAGGGAAATGGCGGCGGCTGACAGGGCAAGCCTTGAAAGGGATTTCATCTTAGCGAACCTCGCGATCGATCTGGAGCGTCGTCTGACGGACAATCCCGCGACGCATACAATTATTAAATATAATCCCTATGTTTTTAGTAGATTAAATCATCCGATTTTGGTGAGCTTCGGAGATTCTTTGTTCTCCGAGGGAAGACCGGACGGCAAGGCGTTGCCTGAGAGGCACGCGGCGGATCAGCCGCACCAACCGATGCGCTCGAAAGCAAGCGGCCACTCCACCCGTTTTAAGCAGGTTGCAGGAAACGCCGATCTGCACACACGGTTTACCGCTCACGGATATTCCCTCCCGCCCGGCGGTTTTGGAAAATCGTTCCTCCCTTAAAGCCGTAAAATCTATCTATTTTATATTCTATTGTTTCATATGCATTGCTGGAGAGGATGCTTTCATGACCGAGAAAAACACGACAGGCTTCGGGCGCCGAGATATTTTGAAGCTGACCGCTGCCGGCGCTGCCCTGGCAACGGCAGGGATTATTTCGAGCAAGGCTTCGGCCGCGGACGATAGCTTGTCTCTGAAGGGCAAGCGCATCGCGATCAGCGCGACCGGTACCGACCACTATTTCGATCTGCAGGCCTACAACGCCCAGATCGATGAGGTGAAGAAGCTGGGTGGCACACCGATCGCTGTCGACGCCGGCCGAAACGATGGCAAGCTCGTATCGCAACTGCAGACGCTGATCGCACAAAAACCGGATGCAATCGTCCAGATTCTTGGCACGCTGAGTGTTATCGACCCTTGGCTGAAGAAGGCGCGCGACGCCGGCATTCCCGTTCTTACCGTTGACGTCGGCTCGACGAATTCGATCAACAACACCACATCGGACAATTGGGGCATCGGCAAGGATCTGGCACTGCAGCTCGTTTCCGATATCGGCGGCGAAGGCAATATCATCGTCTTCAACGGCTTCTACGGCGTGACGCCATGCGCCATCCGCTACGATCAGCTCGTCAATGTCGTCAAGTATTTCCCCAAGGTGAAGATCATCCAACCGGAGCTCCGGGACGTCATTCCGAATACGGTTCAGGACGCCTTCACGCAGATCACGGCGATCCTCAACAAGTATCCGGAAAAGGGTTCGATCAAGGCCATCTGGTCGGCCTGGGATATTCCCCAGCTTGGCGCGACGCAGGCGCTCACCGCCGCCGGCCGCACTGAAATCCGGACCTATGGCGTCGACGGAAGTCCGGAAGTGCTGCAGCTGGTGGCCGATCCGAACTCGCCCGCCGGCGCAGATGCCGCCCAGCAACCGGCGGAAATCGGCCGCACGGCCATTCGCAACGTCGCAAAGCTGCTAGCAGGTCAGACACTGCCGCGCGAAACCTACGTGCCTGCACTCCTCGCCAACAAGAGCAACGTCGCCGACATCGTCAAGAAGCTTGGCATCGGCTGATGCGTGGACCGGCAATGCGGCTTCCGTCGCATCGCCACATTGAATGCGAGGGCCTTTTCCAATGACGGCGACCGAACTTCCACCAACGACCGAAAGCCCGGAGCACATCGTTCGCTTCGAAGGCATCGTGAAGCGCTTTGGCGGTGCACAAGCATTGGCCGGCGCATCGCTCAGTGTACGCCGCGGCACCGTGCATGGGCTTGTCGGGCAGAACGGGGCCGGCAAATCGACCTTGATCAAACTCCTCGCCGGCCTGCACAGGCCGGATGAAGGCCGCATCAAGATCGAAGGCAAAGAAATCGATCGGCTGACGCCACATCTTTGCGAAGACCTCGGCATCCACTTCATCCATCAGGACCGGCTCCTGGTGCCGACCTTCACTGTCGGTGAGACGCTGTTTCTCGGAAGGGAGCTACGCCTGGCGGGCACGCCATTCCTCGATCGCAATGCAATGCGACGCCGAGCCGAAGAGATCCTCGCCAATTATTTTGGCGTTGATTTGCCGAAAAATGCTCTGATCAGCGAGCTTTCAACGGCCGAACAGCAGATCGTTCAGATCACGCGCGCACTGCTGCATCAGCCGAAGTTGCTCGTCTTCGACGAGCCGACCGCGGCTCTGGTGCGGCAGGAGGCGGAAATTCTGTTTCGTCTCATCCATCGCCTGCGCAGCGAGGGCGTCACCATCATCTACATCTCTCATTACCTCAATGAGATCGAGGCCTTATGCGACGATGTTACAGTATTGCGCAATGGCGTCGATGTCGCATCGCTACCCATGAGCGAAACCTCGGCAAACGGCATCGCAACGCTGATGGTCGAGCGGGATTTAGGCGAGATGTTCCCGAAGCGGCAAGTCGAACTCGGCGCCGAAATTCTGAAGGTTCGTAATCTCTCGGCAGCCAACCGCTTCCATGATGTCAGCTTCACTCTACGCCGCGGCGAAATCCTCGGCATCACAGGGTTGCTCGGCTCCGGAGCAAAGGATCTTGTCCGAACCCTCTTCGGACTGCAGGCAGCGGCGGGCGGCGAGATCGATATCGAAAAGAAAACCTTGAAGCCGCGCAGTCCAGGCGAAGCTGTCGATCATCAGTTGGCGCTGGTGCCGGAAGACCGACGCGGTCATGGCGTAGGCCTCGATCTGAGCGTGGGAGAAAACATCACGCTCTCGAGCCTTGCCCATTATACGCGCCTCGGCTTTCTCAATCGCAGACGCGAGGCAAGCGATACCGACGAGCTCATCAAGCGTCTGCAGATCAAGACGGCGGGACGAGAAGCTCTGGTCCGCACGCTGTCGGGCGGGAACCAGCAGAAGGTGGCGATCGCCAAATGGCTGAGCCGCAAATCGGAAATCTATCTGCTGGACGAGCCGACGGTCGGCGTCGATATCGGCTCCAAGGTCGAGATCTATTCCCTTATCGGTGAGCTTGCCGCCCGCGGTGCGGGTGTGATCGTGCTGTCGTCGGACCTGCCTGAACTCGTCGGTATAACCGACCGGATCCTCGTACTCTTCCGCGGCCGCCTGACGCGCGAACTCGTTTCTTCCCAAACGACAACGGACGAAGTGCTGTCAGCAGCGACTGGAGCCATAGAAGGATTGCGTCATGTCGGCTGACGTCCAGTTCGCGTCCCTCCCTGAGGTTGGCAACACGCGCGCACTGCCGTCGGGCGGCAAGCTCGCCGCCGCGGCCCTGCGTTTCGGCTCGCTGCTCGCCTTCCTATCGATCCTGGTGATCTTTTCGCTGACGGCGCCCTACTTCCTGAGCGTCGGCAATATCGGCAACGTGCTCGGCCAATCGGCCATTTCCGGCGTGCTTGCCATCGGCCTGACGATCGTGCTGATCGCCGGGGGGGCCAACGTGGTCACCGGCGGCATTGACCTTTCGCTTGCCGCCAACATGGGTCTCAGCGCAGCCGTCTACGCAACGCTAATCCAGCTGGGCTTCAATGACCTGATGGCAGGTGCAGCCGCGCTCACCACAGGCGTGGCGATCGGCATCGTCAACGCACTGGCCATCGTGCTCGCGGGTATTGTGCCCCTGCTTGCGACGCTTGCCGTGATGAATGTTGTCGCCGGTCTGGAGCTGGTTCTGACCCAGAACACCGTTCTTCCCGCCACGACGGATTTCCTGACTGCGCTTTCCGCTTCGGATGGCTTCGGCATCCCTATCCTTGCCTATGTGCTGATCGGCTTTGCGATCATCGCTGCGGCTGTCGTGCAATATACCCCGCTCGGCCTGCGGCTTTACGCCGTCGGCGAATTTCCCGAAGCAGCGCGGGCCGCCGGGCTTCCATTGAAGACGCTGGTCGCTGGTGCATTCGTCGCAAGCGGGCTTTGCGGCGGTATCGCCGGTGTGCTGTCGGTGTCCTATCTCAGCGGCAGCACGACCGGCTCAGGCGAAATGCTGCTTCCTGTGGTGGTGACGGCGCTGCTCGGTTCGGTCTTCTCACGCCGCTTGGTGCCGACGATCGGCGGAACATTGATATCGACGCTGTTCGTCGGTTTCCTGATCAACGGTTTCCAGCTTCTGAACCTTCCGAGCACGCTCGTGAGTGGCGTTCAGGGCCTGCTCATCCTGGTCGTCGTTTCGGCCACCACCTTGCTGCGCAAACGGGAGATCTGACATGTCCGTGGCTGTTTCAGGAAGGCCTCTGGCCGGCATCAGCCGCTATGGCCTCATTATCGCGCTTGTTGCCGTCTTCGCGCTCTTCTCCCTGGCTGCCCCAACATTCCTCAGCGCCGGCAATCTGCAGAGCATTCTCGTCAACAACTTCACGCTGCTTGCCATCGTCTCGATCGCAATGACCTTTGCCGTCGCAACCGGTGGCATTGATCTTTCCGTCGGCACCGCCGTCGATTTTGCAAGCTTTGCCTTCGTCTCAAGCATTCTGGCCGGCCTGCCGGTGCCGTTGGCGGCTCTGGCGGGCCTTGGCGCCGGAGCGCTGGTTGGGGCGTTCAATGCCGCTTTGATCTCCGGTATCGGCGTATCGCCATTTCTGGCAACGCTTGGGACGCTGTTCATCGGTCGCAGCATCCAACAACTGCTGACGGGCGGCGGCAATCCGGTCTATCTGCCACCATCCGGCGTTCCCGAGGCATTTCGTTTCATCGGACATGGTACGATCGGAAGCATTCCCGTACCGCTGCTGATCGCAGCCGTTATCATCGCTGGGGCAGCCCTGCTCTTTGCACGGATGCGCTTTGGACGCGTGGTCCTGGCAATCGGCATCCAGCCGCGGACAGTACGATATTCGGGGATTGCGCTTCGGGGTCACGTTGCCGCGACATTCATTCTTGCCGGCATCATAGCCGCCTCCGCCGGGCTGATCCTGACCGCGACGGTGACGGTCTATATCCCCTCCTCCGGCAACGGCTTCATGTTGAATGCCATCGGGGCCACCTTCATCGGCACGACTCTCTCGCCGCTAGGGCGGCCGAACGTCGCCGGCACAGTGCTCGGAGTTCTGCTCCTAAGCATCGTCGCCAACGGCCTGCTGCTGACAGGCCTGAACTTCTACTGGCAGCAGGTCGGTACAGGCTTACTGATCTTCGCCGTGCTCGCCTTCAGCTTCGTCAACAAGAAAGCCGTCGGCGCCTAAGCGCCGGCTCCTCGAAATCATGCAGGAACAATAGAGATGACTCGCGAGATCAGGCTCAACGCCTTCGATATGAACTGCGTCGGACACCAGTCACCGGGCCTGTGGCGCCATCCGCGCGACAAGTCCTGGACCTACAAGGATCTCGACTATTGGGTCCATCTGGCAAAGACGCTGGAGCGCGGCAAGTTCGATGGGCTGTTCATCGCCGATGTGCTTGGCGTCTATGACGTGCTGAACGGCAATGTCGATGCGGCCCTTCGCCATTCCGCACAAGTCCCGGTCAACGATCCGCTGCAGCTCATTCCGACCATGGCTTACGAAACAGAGCATCTCGGCTTCGGTCTGACCGCCTCACTCTCCTTCGAGCATCCCTACACCTTTGCCCGGCGCATCTCGACACTCGACCATCTAACCAAGGGCCGCGTCGGCTGGAACATCGTCACCTCCTATTTGAACAGCGGCGCCCTCAACATCGGCCAGGCGGCACAAACAAAGCATGACGACCGCTACGGCTTGGCGGAGGAATATCTCGAAGTCTGCTACAAGCTTTGGGAAGGCAGTTGGGAAGATGATGCCGTTATCCGCGATCGCGAGAAGGGCATATTCACGCGGCCGGAGAAGGTTCACCCAATCCGCCATTCCGGCAAGCATTTCACCGTCCCGGGCATTCATTTGAGCGAGCCGTCGCCACAGCGCACACCAGTACTTTATCAGGCCGGCTCTTCGAGCCGCGGCAAGGATTTCGCCGGCGCACATGCCGAGTGTATCTTCGTGGCGGCGCCCTCCAAGGCGGTGCTGAAGCGTTATGTCGCCAATGTTCGCGAGGCCGCCGAGCGCGCTGGCCGCAATCCTCGCGAAATCCTATCCTTCAACCTGCAGACCGTGATCCTCGGCGAGACCGATGCGGAAGCGCAGCGCAAGTTTAACGAATACCGACAATACGCCTCCCTCGAAGGCGCGCAGGCGTTGATCTCGGGTTGGACCGGCATCGACTTCGGGCAGTTCTCGCCGGATGAGGTGCTTCGGCACCGTTATACCAACGCGGTCCAGTCCGCCGTCGAGACCTTCACGACGATCGACCCGGACAAACAGTGGACCGTGCGCGAGATGGCCGACTGGGTCGGCATTGGCGGCTTCGGCCCGGTCTTTGTCGGCTCGCCGCAGACGGTTGCCGATCTGATGCAGGAATGGATCGAGGATACCGATGTGGACGGCTTCAATCTCGCCTATGCTGTCACGCCCGAAAGCTTCGAGGATGCCGTCGACCTTCTGGTGCCGGAATTGCAAAAGCGCGGCGTCTACAAGACCGACTATAGCGCGGGGACGCTACGCGAAAAGCTCGGCGGGGGCGGCCCGCGGCTCGCAACGCCGCATCCGGCGGCCGGCTATCGCAATCTTCGCGATCTCGTTGCACGGGCATCCTAGCCACCAGGCCATGCTCCATCCGATTGCTTTCAGAACTCGGGAAAAGGTTCTGAAAGCATGGCTTCAAGATCGGCCCTTGCCTCGTCCGAAAGATACGGACGCAGCAGGCCCGAGACTTGGCTCAGCCCCCAGTGGACATGGTTTGGCAGCAGGTCGCGAACGCCCTCCTGCAGGCCAAGATAAACCGCCCAATAGGTTGAGACGATCCACATATTCGTCAATAGCGGCTTGCGATCCTCCGCGGCGACGTGGATCAAACCGGCATGTTCCATTCGCTGAAAAATGACCTCGACGGATAGCCGCATGCCGCCACTGATCATCAGGATCGGCGCTCTCAAGCCCGGTGCGGTCGCCAGCAGGCCCGGAATGTCGCGAAACAGGAAGCGATGGGTCCAGACCAGCGAGAACCATTTGCGCAGAAAGCCGGCATAGGCTTTCGAATCCGCTCCCTGGATGGCATCGGCCTCCTCGAGCAGCGCCAATGCATCGGCCTCGAACCTTGAAAACAAGGCCAGCACCAGCGATTCCTTGGTGCGGAAATGATAGTAGAGATTGCCCTGATTGATGTGGACGGCCTTGGCGATTTCAGCAGTCGTCACCGCCTCTGGCCCCTTCTGATTGAACAGGGACAGTGTCGACACAAGGATCCTCTCGCGCGTGCCGAGCCGCTCGCTCGGCCCTGTTTTTCCGCCTTTGCTTTCCGCCAAGCTCACTCCCCCTTGCAGCCTCAATGCATCCACCCTATGCTTTCTAAGGTAAACACCCTAATCCTGATCTACAAGCACCCATAGGCTTGAACAAGGAGGCTGAGGCATGAAAGCGAGCGTTAACGCCGCTACCGGGTCGCCCGGTGCATTTCCGCTCACACCGCGCTCGATGCCGCGCGTGCTCCTTTCCCTGATCCGCAATCCGCTCGATGCACTCCCGCTCCAGATCTTCGACGAGCCCTTCGTCTTCACGCAAATGGCCGGAAAATCACGGCTCTACCTCGCCGATCCCGAACTGATCTATCAGGCGCTCGTCCGCAATTCCGATGCGCTCGGTAAGGGTGAGGATGTCCAGCGTCTGCTCGGCCCAGCACTCGGCGAGGGCATTCTCACCTCGGATGGCGCGCATTGGAAATGGCAGCGGCAATCGGTAGCCGCTGCCTTTCGCCACGAAAAGCTGCTTGAGCTTCAGCCAGCGATGATCGCAGCGGCCGAACGCCGGCGCGACCTGTGGCTTGCTCACAAGGGCAAGCCCCTTGACCTCTGCCAGGAAATGATGCGCACCACCTTCGACATTATCGTCGAGACGATGATGTCCGGCGGCGACGGTATCGATGTCGATAGGGTCGAGCGCAATATCACCAACTATCTCAAGCCGACCGGCTGGAAATTCGCGCTTGGATTGGTCGGCGCGCCCAGCTGGATGCCACATCCCGGCAAGGAAAAGGCAAGAGCCGCCGTCATCTTCCTGCGCGCTACGCTCGGCAAGGTCATTGCCGAACGGCGGACAAGCGGCCTCGAACGCCAAGACCTCGTATCAATGCTGCTTGAGGCCGCCGACCCCGAGACGGGTCGCATGATGACCGATGAGGAAATCATCGACAATCTGATGACCTTTATCACCGCCGGGCACGAAACGACCGCGCTCGGCCTTGCCTGGACGCTGCACCTTCTTGCCCGCCATCAGGATTGTCAGGCGAGGCTGTTCGACGAAATCGCCACGGTGACCGAGGGCGGTCCGTTACTTGCCGAGCATGTTGGTAAACTGACCTATGCCAGACAGGTCTTTTCCGAATCCATGAGACTGTATCCTCCGGCGCCGGTCATATCGCGGACTGCCATTCGTGAGTTCACGCTTGGCGCATACCGGATTCCCGCCGACACGATCCTCTATGTTCCGATCTACGCGGTCCATCGCCATGCTGCTCTTTGGGAAGATCCATTGGCCTTCGACCCCGAACGCTTCGATCCCGAAGCGACCAGGAGCCGCCACCGCTTCGCCTTCATGCCGTTTGGTGCAGGGCCGCGCGTATGCATTGGCAACGGCTTTGCCATGATGGAAGCCGTTGCGATTCTTGCCACCCTGCTTCAGAAGTTTCGGGTGACCAGCGCGAGCGAACCATCGCCCAAGCCGGTCATGAAGGTGACATTGCGGCCAATGCATCCTTTGCCGATCAATCTCATAAAGCGATAGGCGAAACGACGCCTTGTCTCAGCCGCCCCAGGTCTGCTCCAGGACGCGGACCCAGTTTTCATGGGCGATTTTTGCGATCGCCTGATCGTCGAAACCATGCGCGCGCAGGGCGTCGATCAGCTTCGGCAGGCCGGCGGCATCGCCGAGCGCCTGCGGAATGGTCGTGCCGTCGAAATCGGAGCCGAGGGCGACGTGATCGATACCGATCCGTTCGGCGATGTAAGCGACGTGCCGGACGAGAACGTCGAGCGGCGTATCCGCATTCTTCACACCATCATCGCGCAGGAACAGCACGCCGAAATTGATCCCGACCAGACCGTTCGACTCGCCGATGGCATCGAGCTGCTTGTCCGTCAGGTTGCGGCTGTGCGGGCAGAGCGTATGGGCGTTGGAATGCGAGGCGACGAGCGGCGCGTTCGACAGCTTCGCAATATCCCAGAAGCCCTTCTCGTTCATGTGCGAGAGATCGATCATAATCCGCAGCTCGTTGCAGGCGCGGATCAGGTCCTTGCCGGCATCGGTCAGGCCGGCGCCGATATCCGGCGTCGAGTTGAAGCGGAAAGGCACGCCGTGGGCGAAGACATTCGACCGGCTCCAAACAGGGCCGAGCGAGCGCAGCCCCGCCTGATGAAGAACGTAGAGCGCGTCGAGATCGGCACCGATCGCTTCCACGCCTTCGATGTGGAAAACTGAGGCAAACCGTCCCTCGGCAATCGAGCTGCGAATGTCCGCGGCCGAGCGGCAAACCTTAACAGCACCGTCCGACCGTGCTTCGATCTCAAACAGGAGGCGGGCCATCGCCAGGGTCTCGTTCAATGCATCGGGCTGCGCGGGGGTGACAAAGTCGACATTTTCGGCGCGCGGCAGGTCTGGAGACGGGACGAAGATCGCGCAAAGCCCACCGGCCAGGCCGCCACGGCGTGCGCGCGGCAGATCTATGTGCCCTGCATCCTCGCCCTGCAGAAAGGCGTTGACGGAATTCGAGCCGCCGCGGCGCAACCGCAGCAGCACATCATTATGGCCATCGAATACGGGGACGAACGAAGATTGGGTCATGTCTCAATCCAAAAATTGTCATTGATACCTGCCTAGGCAAGCTTACTCGGTCGAGCAAATGCAAACCGCGCATAGGCTCTGCGAAAAACGGAATTAGGCGCTCGCAATAGGCGCTGTTAAAGAACCGGGCGAAAATACGATAGCGGCCAAGCCGTGCCAAGCCCCGTCTGCTTGCCACCGAGCCTTTGCCGCGAGAGTGAAAGGGGATTTCGCATGGTTTCCAGACGCCAGTTTCTCATCGGCAGCGGTACGCTGCCCTTCCTGTCCTATCTCGATCTTGCAGAATCGGCATTTGCAGCAACGCCGAAAGACGTGCTTGTCGTTGCCCAACAGCTCGACAACATGACGAGCCTCGATCCGCATGAAAGCTTCGAAGCCGTTGGCGGCGAAGTCATCAGCAACATGTATCAGAAGCTGGTACGTCCCAACACCGATGATCCCTCTAAGGTCGATCCGGTGCTGGCTGCATCTTGGGCTGCCGATGCCGACAGCAAGGTCTTCACCTTCAAGCTTGCCAAGGCAAGCTTCGCAAGCGGCTCTCCCGTCACAACTGAAGACGTCGCCTTCTCGCTGCACCGCGCGATCAAGATGAACAAGGGCGCCGCCTTCATCATCAATCAGTTCGGCTTCACCGCCGAGAATGTGGAAAGCCGCATCGTCGCAACCGATGCCGACACGCTGACGCTGACGACTGAAAAGCCGACCGCGATCGCCTTCCTGCTCTACTGCCTGTCGGCCAATATCGCCGCCGTGGTCGAAAAGAAGGTCGTGCTCGCCAATGAAGTGAACGGCGACATGGGCAATGCCTGGCTGCAGAAGAACAGCGCCGGCTCCGGCAGTTTCCAGCTTCAGTCCTGGAAGGCGAGCGAAGCGATATCGCTGACGGTCAATCCGCACGGCCCCTACAAGGGCAATCTGAAGCGCGTCATCCTGCGCCATGTCACCGATCCGGCTTCGCAGCTCCTGATGCTGAAGAAGGGCGATGTCGATATCGCCCGTGATCTGACCTCGGAGCAGCTGCGCACCATCCAGAACGATCCGGATTTCACACTGGTCAGGAAGAGCATCGCCGGACTGGTAGTGATCTCGCTCAATCAGGGTGTCGCCAATCTGGCCAAGCCGCAGGTCTGGCAGGCGGTAAAGTGGGCGCTCGACTACAAGGGCATGCATGAGAACATCGTGCCGCTGACCCACACGATCCACCAGAGCTTCGAGCCGGAAGGTTTCCCTTCGGCAATCAGCGACACGCCCTTCCAGAAGGATGTTGCGAAGGCGAAGGCTCTGATGACCGAAGCCGGGCTTGCCGACGGGTTCGACGTGATCATGGATCACTATGCCGCCCAGCCCTATCCCGACCTCGCTCAGGCCATTCAGGCAAACCTCGCCGAGATCGGTATCCGCGTGAAGCTGCAGTCCGCCGAGAACCGGCAGGTGCTGACCAAGATGCGGGCGCGCCAGCACGAGATGGCCCTTACCGTATGGGGCACGGATTACTTCGATCCGAACTCCAACGGCGAAGTCTTCACCATCAACAAGGACAATTCCGACGACGCCAAGAGCAAGCCGTTCCTGTGGCGCTCGCGCTACAAGAACGACGACTTCGCCGCCAAGGCCGAAGCCGCGCGCGACGAGAAGGATCCGGCCAAGCGTATCGCTCTCTATGAAGAGCTGCAGCGCGAGCACATGCAGAACAGCCCCTTCGCCTTCATGTTCCAGACCGTGAAGACTGCGGCTTGCCGCAAGGCCGTGTCCGGCTTCCGCCTTGGCGCCCTTTCGGAAGCCAATTCCTATCAGGAGACCAGCAAGGCTTGACCCGTCGGATCAAATCTTTCTCCGCCATTCTGAGCAGCGTCATCCTGACGCTGCTCGGATTGTCGATCGTCACCTTCCTCATCGGGCGCGTCATGCCGGTCGATCCGGTCATCGCCGCTGTCGGCGACAATGCACCCGAGGCGGTGGTCACACGCGTGCGGGCGGAAATGGGCCTCGATCAGCCCCTCCCAGTGCAGTTCCTGCATTATCTGAGCCAGCTTCTGCATGGCGATCTCGGCATGTCCGTGCTGACGAAGAATCCGGTCGCGCAGGATATTGCCCGCTTCTTTCCAGCGACATTCGAGCTCGCGACCGCGGCCCTTATCCTTGCCGCCATCATCGGCATTCCGCTCGGCGTCTGGGCTGCCGTCAGGCAAGGAACGATGACCGATCAGGCGATCCGCGTCGTGTGCCTGGCCGGCCATTCCATTCCGGTTTTCATGCTGTCCCTCATTTCGCTGCTGGTCTTCTATTCGGCGCTCGGCATCGCGCCTGGCCCGGGACGGCAGGATATCATCTATGACGGCATGATTACGCCGGTCACAGGTCTGCTGTCCGTCGATACACTGCTTGCCGGCGACCTTGGTGCCTTCTGGGATGCGCTCGCTCACATGGCGCAACCCGTCTGCATCCTCGCCTATTTCAGCATGGCCTATATCGCCCGCATGACGCGCGCCTTCATGATCGACGCTCTGAAGGGTGAATTCGTCATCACCGCGCGCGCCAAGGGTCTGTCCCTCAGCCGCGTCATCTGGGGGCATGCTTTCCCAACGGTTGCCGTGCAGCTGGTAACGGTGCTGGCGCTGACCTATGCCGGACTGCTCGAAGGCGCCGTCGTCACCGAAACGGTCTTTTCCTGGCCCGGCATCGGCCAGTACCTGACCAACTCGCTCATGAACGGCGATATGAACCCGGTTATCGGCACCACGCTTTTGATCGGCATCATTTATGTGGGGTTGAACCTCGTCGCCGATCTCTTCTATCGCCTGCTGGATCCGAGGGTGCGATGATGCTTGCAACTTTTCGCAATTGGGCTCTCGACGAGTCCCCCGCTTCCCGACGTCAGGCCGCCTGGGGCGATCGCTATCGCATCTGGCTCGGTTTGAAGGGCAATGCCCTTGGGATGATCGGTCTTTCGATCATCACGCTGTTCATCCTGCTTGCGCTTTTCGCGCCCTGGCTTGCAACCCATGATCCGGCGACGCAGGATCTGGCGAACCGTCTTGCGCGTCCAAGCGCTGCCCACTGGCTCGGCACCGACGAGCTCGGCCGCGACATCTATTCCCGTCTTCTCTATGGTGGTCGCGTCACGCTCGGCATGGTCATTGCCGTCGTCGTGCTCGTCGCGCCGATAGGTCTCGCCATCGGCTGCATCGCCGGCTATTTCGGCGGCATGGTCGATACCGCGTTGATGCGCCTCACCGACATCTTTCTTGCCTTTCCTCGCCTCGTGCTGGCACTCGCCTTCGTGGCGGCGCTGAAACCAGGCGTCGAGAGCGCCATTCTTGCGATCGCGCTCACCGCGTGGCCTCCTTATGCGCGGCTGGCGCGTGCCGAAACGATGACCGTGCGTGGCGCCGATTTCATCGCCGCCTATCGACTGACGGGTGCCTCTTCCTGGCGCATCATCATGCGCCATATCGCCCCGCTCTGCCTGCCGAGCCTTATCGTTCGCGTCACGCTCGACATGAGCTCCATCATCATCACTGCGGCAAGCCTCGGCTTCCTCGGCATGGGCGCACAGCCGCCTTCGCCGGAATGGGGCGCGATGATCGCAACGGCGAAACGCTTCATCTTCGAACAATGGTGGGTCGCAACGATCCCCGGCATCGCCATCTTCCTCGTCTCGCTCGCCTTCAATTTCCTGGGCGATGCGCTGCGCGACGTGCTCGATCCGAAGGGGAACTGATCCATGCTGGTCGAGATCGACAATCTGCGCATCGGCTTCAAGACGCGTACCGGCTTTGCTCCTGCGGTAAAGGGCGTTTCTCTGCGCCTCGGTGCCGAGAAGCTCGGCATCGTCGGCGAGAGCGGTTCCGGCAAGAGCCTGACGGCACGCGCATTGATGAAGCTTTTGCCAAGACAGACCCGTATCGAAGCCGACAAGCTTGCCTTCGACGGCATCGATATCCTGTCCGCCAGCGAAAAGCAGATGCGCACCATTCGCGGCAAGCGCGCGGGCTTCATCCTTCAGGATCCGAAATATTCTTTGAATCCCGTCAAGACCATCGGCAATCAGGTTGCCGAGGCATGGCGGACCCATAAGGGCGGCCGCCGCCGCGAGGCAGCGGAGGCTGCCGCCAATCTGCTCGAGCAGGTCAAGATCCGCAATCCGAAGGCCGTCGCCGCCTCCTATCCGCATGAGGTCTCAGGCGGTATGGGCCAGCGCGTGATGATCGCCATGATGCTGGCGCCGGACCCCGAACTGCTCATCGCGGACGAACCGACAAGTGCGCTCGATGCGACCGTGCAGGCCGAAATCCTGCGGCTGATCGAGGAGCTGGTCTCCGAGCGCTCCATGGGGCTGCTGCTCATCAGCCATGACCTGCCGCTCGTCTCGCATTTCTGCGACCGCGTCGCCGTCATGTATTCCGGGCGGGTGATGGAGGAGATCAAGGCTTCCGAGCTGCTTTCCGCCGCTCATCCTTATACGCGCGGCCTGCTGAACTGTATTCCTTCGCTTACGCATCCGAAGGAACGGCTGCCCATTCTCGAGCGTGACCCGGAGTGGCTGAAATGACGATAGAGATCGATAATCTGCGGATCCGTTTCGGCGAACGCGAAGTCGTCAAGGGCGTCTCCTTTCAGGTAGAGGAAGGCGGTAGCTTCGGCATCGTCGGCGAATCCGGCTCGGGCAAATCGACCGTGCTGCGCGCCATGGCCGGCCTGAATACAAGCTGGGCGGGGCGCATCGTCTTCAACGGAGAAGCCGCGTCGCAGCATCGCACACCGGATTTCTTCCGCAAGGTACAGATGGTCTTCCAGGACCCTTATGGTTCGCTGCATCCGCGCCAGACCATTGACCGCATCCTGAGCGAGCTGCCGCTCGTTCACCGCATGGGCGACATCGATCGGCGTATCGCGTCAGCGCTCTCCGATGTCGCCCTGCCCCAAAGCGCCCGCTTCCGCTATCCGCACCAGCTCTCGGGCGGCCAGCGGCAGCGTGTCGCCATCGCGCGTGCGCTGATAGCGGAACCGAAGATCTTGCTGCTCGACGAGCCGACGAGTGCGCTCGACGTCTCCGTCCAGGCCGAGATTCTCAATCTGCTCTCCGACCTGCGTAAGGAGCGGAAGCTCACCTATGTCATGGTCAGCCACAATCTCGGCGTGATCGCGCATCTCTGCACGCGGGTCGGGGTCATGATCGATGGCCAGATGGTTGAGCAGCTTACCTCCGACGATCTGCGGCGCGGCAACGTAACCCACCCTCAAACACGGGAACTGCGCCGCCTGAGCGTCGAGTTCGAGGAAGCGGAACCGGCGTAATTCGCATTTATGAGGCATGAATGTCTGATACGGTAAATTGGAAGGCCGCGCAGGAATGCGCTGCTCAATTCACGCAGAGCTGGAACAGCAGTGAGCCGGGCGGCGCTGTCATTGGCTTCGATGAGCATGGCATCCGCTTTGCCGAAACCGGCGGCGTCGAAAGCCTGTCGACGCTTGCGCCGTTCACCGCCGCAAGCGTCGTTCGCTACGCCTCGGTGACGAAGCATGCCTTTTGTGCGCTGGTGCTCGCACATTCCGACAAGATCGGTCTTGACGACCCTCTGGGCAAGCATCTGCCCGAACTGCAGGCGCCTCTTCGCGATGTGACCGTCGGCCGGGCTCTCGACATGAGCGGCGGCCTGCCCGATACACGCGAATGCCTGTCGCTGCTCGGGCTGTCTGTCTATACAGAGACCAAGGCTGGCCCGCTGCTCGATTTTCTCGCACGCCAGACGCGATTGAACTATGAGGCCGGCACCGAGATTTCCTACTCCAACACGGGTTATCGCCTCGTAGAAGCGGCACTCGAGCGACAGGGCGTATTCTTCCGCGATTACGTTCGTGAGGTCGGCGCACAGACCGGCGCGGTACTCGATGCACCCGATGTTTGGAACGATCCGGTCATCGGTCTGGTGCCTGGCTATTGGCTAGACGGAGAGCGTTGGCAGCTTTCGGCCGCCGGCCTGCACATCTCCGCCTCCGGCAGCATGACGGGCAGCGGCGAGAGCCTTGCGAGATGGCTGATCGGCCTCCTCGGTGACAAAGGATCTTTCGTAGGAGTCCTGGAGCAATTATCGGCTGCACGGCCGCTCGCCGACGGCCGAATAAGCGGTTACGGGCTAGGCTTGCGCAAAAGCCTGCTCAGCAACCGCTCATTCATCGGGCACGGCGGCTCCCATCCTGGTTACAAGAGCTACTTCCTGCTCGACCCTGCCCATAAGACCGGTTTCGTGGTGGTGTCGAATCGCGAGGATACCAATGGCTATAAGATCGCCCTGGAATCCATGGCGGCCTTGACCGGAGAGACCCTGCCGCGCCCATCCCAAGCTCTTCGCGATGGCACCTATGTCACGGAAAGCGGCCCGTGGTGGATCAAGGTTGGCGGCAGCACGGTGACCTATCTCGATGCCGACGAGACGGTTTATGAAGATGAGGAATCCTGGGTTTCCTCACGCTCGGCTTCGTCGCCGATGCGCCTGAAGATGGACGCTGAGGATATCATCGGAGAGGTTGGACACGCGCAGCGTCGATTCTGCCCGGTCCGCGAACAAAAGGTGCCGGCGTCCCTGTCCGGCATCTGGAGCTCCTCCGAAGGGGCAAGCTTCGGGATCGAGAACGGCAGTGTGATCATGGGCATAGGCCCGGTACGCCATCGCATGCCCCTGCACGCGCTTGGCAACGGGCGCTTCCTCTTTACCCTCGTCGATGGTCCGTGGACCAAGCGGGTGTGCATCAATCTCCTCTCGACGGATCGGCTGGAAATGGTGCTCGCCCGGGCAAGAATGATCGAATACCGTCGCGCCGGGTGATTGCATTCCCGGCTCATTCGGGCCAAGGAGAACCAGGCTTTGACAGCCGGTTTCTCTTGGGAGCTTCGAGTGGAAGTCAAATGGCTTGAAGATTTTCTGGCGCTGGCGCGGACGTTGAATTTTTCGAAGGCGGCCGACGAGCGCCATGTGACGCAATCAGCCTTCAGCCGCCGCATCCGGCAGCTCGAGGGATGGGTTGGCACGAGCCTGATTGACCGGGCAACCTATCCCTCGCGCCTGACTGCGGCCGGAGAACGCTTCGTGCCGGTGGCCGAACAGACGCTGCAGGCTCTCTACCAGGCGCGGCGCAATCTCCAGCATGAGGATGGTACCGATGCGCGCACGGTCACCCTCACGGCACTGCATACCCTGTCCTTTACCTTCTTTCCGGACTGGCTGAGCCGGCTCAACCTGCTCGTAGGGCCGATCGTCTCGCATTTGCGTGCGGACTCCGGCACCATGGAAGAAAACCTGAATTCGCTCATCGACGGCGATTGCGATTTTCTTCTCACCTATCAGCACCTGCACGTGCCGATGCTGCTCGATCCGCAATTCGAGCACCACACGCTCGGCCGGGAAAAGATCCTGCCTGTCAGTGCGCCTGGCACGGACGGTTCGCCGTTGCATCGCATCGAACCCGGTTTCAGCCATGTCAGCTATCAGAAGGCATCCTTCTTCGGGCAGCTGGTGGCCGGCACCATCGGCGAGCGGCTGCCGGCGGACAACCGGGTGCATGTCGGCAGCATGTCGGTCGGCCTGAAGGGAATGGTCGCAGCCGGCTTCGGCCTTGCCTGGATACCGGAAAGCTTGGTCAAAGCAGAGCTGGCGGACGGTCGGCTGGTCTATGCAGCCGAACCTGAATGGAACATCGACGTCGAAATTCGCGTCTATCGTTCCCGTGAGAACCGCCGTCCGATCGTCGGGCGCATCTGGTCGATGCTGGACAAGCCCTGACGATCGGTTACTCGTTGCAGCGGATCAAACCGCTGTGCGACGCGCATTTTCCATGTAGAGCGCGCGCAGGCGCTTGAACATCGGCCCGGGCGTGCCGTCGCCGACAGCTGCCCCATCGATGTTCGTGATGGAGACGATGAAGTTCGAAGCGCTCGTCAGCCAGACTTCGGCGGCAGCCTTTGCCTCATCGACGGAGAATGGTCGCTCCTCCAGTGCCAGCCCCGCTTCGCGTGCCAGGTCCAGAATCGCGAGCCGCGTGCAACCCGGCAAGGTCGCCTGACTGTTCGCGCGCGTAACGATGCGGCCGTCGCCGGTGACGATGTAGCCCGTCGAGGACGCACCTTCCGTCACCAATCCGTTCTCGACCAGCCAGGCCTCATCGAAGCCTTCGGCCTTGGCGGCACGCTTGGCCATGACCTGCGGCAGCAGGCAGACGCTTTTGATGTCGCGCCGCGCCCAGCGCTGATCCGGCATCGACTTGACCTTGAGGCCTTTCTCGACGGCGGCGACGTGCTCCAGCGTCTTCGCCTGAGTGAAGATCACCAATGTCGGCGCCAGGTCTTCGGCATAGAAGAAATTGCGGTCTTCGGCGCCGCGGGTGTACTGGAGATAGACGACGCCCTCGGCAAGCTGGTTTTCCGCCACGAGACGCTTCTCGATCTCGACGATCTCCTCAGTCGTGATGGGCAAGCGACCGCCGATTTCACCCACGCTGCGCTCCAGCCGCGCCATATGGAGAGCACTATCGATCAGCTTGCCGTCGAGAACGGCAGTCACCTCATAGATGCCGTCGCCGAACAGAAAGCCACGGTCGAAAATGGACAGATGTGCCTCGTTTTCGGGCAAGAAGGCACCGTTCAGGTAGACGGTGCGGATCGTCGGGGCAGACATGAAAACTCCGTGAAATGCGGGATGTGGAAATGAAATTCAGATATGAGCCAAGACGCGAAGGCTGATGGCATCGACTGTCGAGCTCTTGCCGGTCGCGGCATTGAAACCCTTGGTTTCGACCGCCATGGCAAGCGAATTGAGGATGGCCTCCTCGGTCGCTTCGATGGCGGCTTCAAAGAGTGGCGACACGACGTCATTGCTCAAGGATGGAACCGTACTCGCCCCCTTTCGGCGCTCAGGGGTACGACGCACGGTCTCGGCCGTCGAAAAGGCCAGCGCATAATCGCCCGAGCCGTTGCTCAGCGCCGCACCGGTGCGCGCAAGGCCACCGAAGCAGCGTTGTGCGAGCCTCTCGAGGTTGCGCGAGCAAAGCGGAGCATCGGTCGCGAGCACGATGACGATAGAGCCATCCTTGTCGTGCTCCGCAAGCGTTGCATAGTCATGGCCGGCAACGATGAGGTGACCGCCGTAATTGGACTGGACAAGCACGCCGAGCCGATAGGTTTGTCCGCGGACAGGCACCAGGCGCGAGCTTGTGCCGATGCCGCCTTTCAGGCCAAACGCGACCGTTCCGGTCCCAGCGCCGACTGCGCCTTCCTCGATCGCTCCCGATACGGCACCATCGATCGCCTGCGAGATTTCATCGACGCGCGGACGCGCGGCACGAATATCGTTGAGACGGGAATCGTTGGTTTCGCCGACCACGGCGTTGATCGACACTATCAGTTCATTGCCGGGCTGCGCGAGCGTATGGCGGATGATGGCATCGATGCCTCGCCCGACGGCCAGCGTGTTTGTGAGAACGATCGGCGTCTCGATCTCACCGAGCTCGACGATCTGCGTGGAGCCGGCAAACTTTCCAAAACCATTGAGAACGGCAAATCCGGCAGGCACCTTGTCCTGAAACAGATTGCCGCCATGCGGCAGGATCGCCGTTGCGCCCGTGCGGGTGCGCTCGCCTTCACAGCAGGTGACATGGCCGACGCGCACGCCGCCGACATCGGTGATCGCGTTCAGCGGGCCGGGCTCAAAATGCCCGGGTACAAAGCCAAGCTCACGGATTCTATGGCGCTTCTGGTCCATTATTCATGCCTCATAAACATGGCGCGACATTACTCTGCCGCGCAGCGGGAAGGCACAACAAAAACGGAATAGTTTCAGACCGGCCTTGCAAAGATAGGCTTCGCGCGCTCCGGCGCGGCGCAACGATCTGCGCCCATGCAAATCTCTTCAGAGAAAGCCATGGTTGCGCAACCAGGCCTCCCACCAGGCAGGCCATTCGGCGCTCGGCATAGCTGGCTTCCCCATGCCAAAACCATGACCACCGCTCGGCAGCCGATGCAACTCGGCGGGAACGCCTGCTCTGTTGCAGGCATCCGCCATGATGAGCGTGTTTGCCGGATCGGAGATCGGGTCGTCCTCCGCTTGCACAAGAAAAACCGGCGGACATCCCGAGCGAACCTGCGTTTCGACAGACCATTGTGCGCTGGCCTGCGCATCGGGATGCGTGCCGACCAACGAACGGCGGGCGGAGGTGTGGTCATAAGGCGGTTTCAGCGTGATGACGGGATAGATCAGCGCAGCTAAATCTGGCCTAGCTGATCGGCTGTCAACCGCATCGACTGGCTGATATGAGGCAAAGGCGGAGCGGGTTGCCGCTAGGCCCATAAGATGGCCGCCGGCAGAAAAACCGAGAACGCCGATGCGCGTGGGATCGAGATGCCGGTTCGACGCTTCGGCACGCATGATACGCAGGGCACGTTGCGCATCCTGCAGCGGCGCGAACGGACCGTTGCTCCACCCTTCCAGCGGCAATCGATAGGTCAGCACGAAAGCGGTAATGCCGCGCGCCGTCAGCCAGCGCGCGGCCGGATAGGCCTCCTTCTCCAGCTCTATGCGTTTGTATCCGCCGCCAGCGGCAATCAGAACGCTCGCGCCATTTGCCTGTCCGGGCATAAAGACCTCAACATTCGGCACGACAATATTGCTGACGGCGCCCCTGTCGCTCTTTTGCAGACTGCCAGACGGGCCGCCGCCGCCGGGAGGCGGCCCCGACCAAAGGGGAATGATCGAATTTGATGCCGCCACTCTCGCAGAAATTGCGGCAAACATAGTGCCGAGCAGAAAGGAACGCCGATCCATCGCCATCAATTCGAAAACCTAGCCTCTATGTAAAGACACCTGCTATCGGTCGTGATCACAATCATGGATCGTCGTTCTGGACTCCGACGATATGAGGCAAACATCCGTATGTGGCGGCAATGTGGTTGCCGGTAGGGCTCCCCCGCGATGGGTCTGCGCGACGACAATCCGCAACCTTTAAGGGAGCTTCGTCTGTTGCCTTTCCTCATCATCAATAGCGACACTAGCGACAGATTGACCTGTAGCAAGGCTTGCCTTTTCAAAAAACCGCTGCAAATGAATGCCTTAGCGTGGTAAATATGGAGAGTGAGCGTGTGTTGCCACCTTCCATCTCTTCTCGGAAGGGTTTGGTAGCCATGTTCTGTTGAAGCAGTGGGGAGCCTTCAGCTTATCATGGATGAATACGTAACACTGATGCTCTTGCTCTGACGCGGCGGTATCTGAGGAGACCAGATTGCCTGACTTTCGACGCGAGGAACAATCCGCTTTCGGGGAAGCCAAAGCGAAAGATGATATTGAAGGCGGTGACGACAAGCCCGCACAAGCTGAACGCCGGCGCTTTCCGCGGTCGACCATAACGATCGGCGAAGAGCCACGCCAGCAAATCCCGGCCCTGAAGCCGCTTCTGTTTTCCACGCGGGATCTCGAACCCCGAGCGCAATTTGCAGCGTGGCAGGCATATATTGCTCCCCTCATCGACCTCAGGCTGCCGGACAATATCGGCACCGAAGCCGGCTTCCTCGCGGACCATACGGCCTGGAACCTCGGCGGAATGCTGATCACACAGCAGAGCACGCCGCCACATAGCTATCTGCGCTCGCAGGCGAAAGTGAAAGCAAACCTTGTCGATCACTGGCACATTTCCGTGCTGCGCAGCGGCAGGACATGGACCGAAGTGGATGGGCTCGTCTCGGAAGGCGAGCCAGGCAGGGTCGAACTGCGGTCCTTGGGACATCCTTTCCGAGGGCGTTCGACGGAAGCGAAAACCCTATCTCTTATTCTGCCGCGCAGCTTGCTGTCGGATGCTCCTGCTTCGGCCGACATCAAGAACAATATCGCTCTCTATGGGACCCTCACCAAGCTCCTGATCGAATATCTGGATATTATCGAGCGGAATCTTCTCGACTTCGCCGCTGCAGATCTGCCGCATGTCGTTCAGACGTTGCGCGAGATGATCCTTGCAAGCGTTTCATCCTGGGCTGCCCAATCCGCAGGTACAGAGCAACACAGCATACTGACCCTGACGGAGCGCATACGGCGGTTCGTCGAGAACAACCTCACCTCCGACGATTTGACGGTGGACCGCATATGCCGCGAACTCGGCATATCCCGCACCAAGCTCTATCAGGTCTTCGAACAGGAGGGCGGCGTGCATCACTATATCCAGCGGCGGCGTCTGCTCTCCGCTCATGCGGCGCTCAGCGACCCCGCCAATCGGGAGCAGATCGTCGACATTGCCTTCACCATCGGCTTTTCGTCGGCCGCACATTTCAGCCGGGCGTTCAGCAAGGAGTTCGGCTACAGTCCTCGTGAAGCAAGAAACCTCTCCTCCACCCATTATGCCGGACAGCCGCAGCCGCTGATGCCGGTCGACGGGATCCAATCCTTCGATACTTGGTTGAGGATGCTCGGCCACAATCGCTGACGAATGCCGGCGCCTGTCGCCATCATGAGACAAGGTACGCCTATTTCCTTCTCCAAGCGACACAACACTTCCTGACATTTTTCGCCCTGCAACGCACACGATACCCCGTTTGGCAATCGTGAAAATGTACGCTGCTGCAAGTTTCAGGATGCATGGCTAACGACACACAATTCGTAACTTATTAAAAATGAAACAAATATTGGAGCCGACATTAGTGCCTTGGTGAGTGGCGAGTTTACCCGGAGTTCACCAGGCAAATCTTAGGGAGCAGATCGATGGTATCCACACGCCAGACAATAGAGATCAGCAAGCCACAACATTCCGCCAACGATGCCTATCGCGCCGTCGAGCGCGAGGAAATTCTGGAACTGGCATTTCGGGATTTCGTGCAGGCGGTCGTCGCGGCGGGCTGGAGCGAGTCGGAAGTCGCGCTGACTTTGGCCGACATTGCGGACGACTACGTCATGGCGCTCGCGGGCAGGGTCGCAGAAAAATAGTGTTGCATGGCCCTCGGTGCTCCGCAGGGGTGGGCACGTAAGGCTATCGGCAACTCTTGACCATGCCGCCGGTACTCCCGCCCGCTAAGGGCGATTGACCGGCGGCATTGGTTTTTCAGGACGAGCGAACGCTTGCTTCAGGCGATGCATCTCCGAACATATACGCAAAGACGTGCGCGACGATGAAACTCAGACAGCATCTTTGGTTCCGTCAGGATATGGAAGCAGCGCTTGAACTTTACACCTCACTGATCCCCGGTTCGTCGATCGGTTGGGTTTCGAACATCCTGACCAGCAATCCGAACGGCCCGGCTGGCAGCGTCAAGTTCGCTGGCTTCACCCTCGCAAACCGCCCCTACATGGGCTTCGAAGCCGGCCCACTCGACCACTTCGATCACAACTTCCAGATCATGATCGAATGCGAAACGCAGGCCGAAGCAGATCGTCTGCGCCGCGCGATCATCAAGCACGGTGCCTCGACATCTTGCAACCTGATACGCGACGCCTAGGGCGTTTCCTGGCAGTTCTTGGTCAGGCAAAAGACCGGCAATACCGGTGCGCCAGCGCAAGCCGACGCTGTCGGTGCGACCCTATAAAAGGCGATCGCTCCCTCATGCGAAAGGCCTATGTGCCTGAAGGCTCAAATGCCTTAGAGCTTGACAAAAAGAACCATTCCCGCCTTTCGTCAAAGTGCGAAGACGCGCTATGCGTTTGTTTTCACGCAACTTCAGCCGTAAAACCGACATCGGCTTTGCGGGAATTACCTCAGAGATAGCGGTCTCCGCGATGCCAGGTCGCAATACTCGAATGGGCTGATTTCGACAGAAACATGCCTCCAGCCAGACAATAGAGCAACAGGATGATGGCCGCCTCGACAATGAGCGGCAAAAACGCAAAACGCGTTCCCGCCGGTTCCTCTTCGTCAGGGAACAAGTCAGGCAAGCTCAGGACCATCGCGATCAAGGGCGAGAACAGCACCACCAAGAAGGCGACCGAATGAAACCACAGCTGCCATCGGGGTAGCTTTCCCGCGCCCCAAAAGGCTGCCAGTGGCGCAGCAATGTTACATATCACACCCAATATCGCGGCAAGGGCCACCGGCAAGATCGAATCGTCAGGCATGGATTCCCAATCTCTTTTCGACCCAGGTTAGTACCGGGATAAAGGAATGACAACCTCCCTCAACGCCGCTCAACGGCGGTCGATGCGCGATGGAAATGCTCGATAATCCCCGGCTTTACTTGATAGTAAAGCCGACCGATTCCATCGCCTTGCCGTTTACCGAAAACTCGATCTTGTAGGTCCCAACCGGCCAGCCATTATTCGGCTTGGTTATATCCGAGTTCACCTGATTGATCATGGAGGTGATGTCCAGATTGACCTCATCGATCTTGTAGTTGGCCGGAGCAACTCCGCCGGTGTCGACGGCAATCCACGCAATGTTCACCTTGCTTCCCGATGGCACATCTTCGGTAAGATCGGCCGAAACGAAGATTTTCGGCGTGTCCGCGGCAAAGCTGTTCTGGGTCGTCTCGGCATCCTTGTCCGTCGAAACGATGATATTCTCAAAGCCGGCAGCCCAAAGATTCGACGAGATGGTCGTCAAAACCGTCACAGCGAGAGCAAAAAGCAGTTTCTGGGGGCGAAACATTCTCAATTATTCCTCCGATTGAGAAGATGACATAGTGCCAGTATCGTTTTTAGGGCAGCAAAGACTCGCTCGATACTCACACCCGATCGTAGTAATAGCATGCAATGCACCAACAGCCAGTGCGCTGGCCGCCACGACGACAAACTAAAGAAGCGAACTCGACGGGAGACTTAAATGAGCGAGACTTCACCCACGAAACAAGGCGGTGTAGCGCTGGTAACGGGTGGTGGCACCGGCCTTGGGCGCGCGATGGCGAAAGCGCTCGGCGCCGCCGGTTACAAGGTCGTGATCTCGGGACGACGCGTCGATCTTCTCGAGACAGCCGCCAGGGAGTTGGCGGAAGAGACCGGCGCCGAATTTCTCGCCGTTGCCGCCGATGTCAGCGATCCGGTCTCGGTTCGCACCCTCTTCGACGCGATTGCAGGCCGCTACGGCCGCCTCGACCTGCTGGTCAACAATGCAGGCATGGGCCTGCCTGCCGTGCCGATGGAGGAATTAAGCTTCGAGCAATGGAACGCCATCGTCGCAGCCAATCTGACCGGTACTTTCCTCTGCACGCAACAGGCCTTCCGATTGATGAAGAGCCAGGTTCCGCATGGCGGTCGCATCATCAACAATGGCTCGATTTCGGCAACAACGCCGCGGCCGCATTCGGCACCCTATACGGCGACAAAACATGCGATCACCGGCCTGACGAAATCGACGGCGCTCGATGGCCGTCCCTTTGACATAGCCTGCGGCCAGATCGACATCGGCAATGCCGCCACCGACATGACCGCGCGTATGAGCGCCGGAGTGCTGCAGGCAAACGGAGAGATCGCCGCCGAGCCCACTATCTCCGCCGAACATGTCGCCCGCGCCGTGGTTTACATGGCAAGCCTGCCGCTTGAAGCCAACGTCCTGTCAATGACGGTCATGGCCACGCAAATGCCGCTGGTCGGCAGAGGCTGACAACCGCCGGGGTTAGATCGCCGGGCGTACGGAGGGCTTGACCCGCCGCCGTTCGATCAAACCGCCGACACTGAAGATCAGAATTTCGATCTCGGTGTCGATCTTGTCGCCGTCCAAAAGCCTGACCACATCGTCTATTCCTGACACGGCGTGGCCATCGATGGCCAGCAGGTAATCGCCCTCCTGCAAGCCGCCTCGTTCCGCGGGACTATCCTTTTCGACACGGCGCAGCCGTACTGCGGTCGAATGCGTGACGCCCGCCTCCAATGCAATGCGCCGATGCAGTTCAACGGTATCGGCTGCAATGCCGATATAGGCGCGTCTGACGTGGCCGAAACGCAGGATTTCAGAAACGACATGCTTTGCCGTGTTCGAGGCAACAGCAAAGGCGATGCTCTGAGCCCCTTGGATCACTGCCGTATTGACGCCGATCACCTCGCCCGCGGACGACACCAGCGGCCCGCCGGAATTACCCGGGTTGAGCGCAGCATCTGTCTGGATGATATCGTCCATCAACCGGCCATTGGCTGCACGCATCGACCGACCGAGCGCCGACACGATCCCAGCCGTGACAGTCCATTCAAAGCCGAGCGGATTGCCGATCGCGATTGCGATATGGCCGCGCTTCAACGTCTTGGAATCGCCAAGTCGCGCCCAGGCGCCAGGCCAGTCGTTGGCGCGGATGAGCGCAAGGTCGGTGTCGGGATCGCGACCCAGCACCCTGCCTTCGACGGTTGCCCCTTCCGGCGTCTTGATGCGGACCGCTTTGGCATCGTCGACGACGTGATTGTTGGTGACGACAAGACCGTCGGGAGAGATGGCAAAGCCGGAACCATGCCCGGCACGACCACCGAGGCGCTCGATCCGGCTGACGGCAGGTCCGACGACGTCGACGGCACTCGATACCGATTGCGAATAGGCGTCTAGCAGTCCGGCATCGGATGACGGCTGGATGTCACGATCAAGGAAGCCCATGAAAACTCCTAGGACGCGGATGCGTCTCCACGAGGACCGGCAGCAGCTGTAAAAGGCAGGAGGCTGTCAGTTCGACAGGTTGGTACAATTGATATTCAAATGAGAAGCCGCCGGCGCAAGTTCAAGAGCCCTACATTCGCTCTGCCCGGTGACCTGCGACGACCTCAGCGCCTGCCATGACGTTCACCGTCTGCGACCCTCTATTAGGGAACGTCGCTCGACAATCCGGAGCACGACTCCAAGCGACTGCGGGGCTTACCCTTTACGATGGCAACTTCAGATATAGTTAGCTGGGATGATTGGAAAAGGAGGCCCCAATGACGATCTCGAAACTCGCCCTGGCAACACTCATCAGCAGTTTGTTCGCGTTGCCGGCGATGGCGGCTGGCATTGATTGTGCGAAAGCCGCCTCGACAAGCGACCATATGATTTGCGCAGATCAGACCCTTCGGACGCGAGACGTGATGATGAGCAGTCTCTATGCCGCCGCAGTGAAGGAAGTGGATGCAAGCAAGATCAAGCAACAGCAACAACGCTGGGTGAAATCACTGCAATCATGCACGGATGCCGCCTGTGTCCGGCAGGCATATGACGATCAGATCGGCTTCCTTATGACCACCAAGGGCGGGCGCCGCGTTTCCACCAACCTCACCACCGAAAATACTGACGGCAATGAAGGCGATCTTTCCATATTCGGTCCGATCGATGGCCTCGCGGCAGTCTCCGTCGCTTCGACTTTTGTCGGGCCGGGCGGGGCCGATGCGGGCGACGTCAATGCGGACAATGTCAGCGGCGTTATTCCCTTGAAGGACGGGCATGGTAAGCTCTCCGCAGACAATTGCTCCATCGGCTTTGATCGCCTGAACGCCCAGACCTGGCGCGTCTCACAGTCGGGAGCATGCCAGTTTGCCAACGGCGTTACCATGCAAGGCATCTATCGCCGGCAGTGACGCGAGATCGCAGGCAGCAACCCGGCACACGATCAAATTAGCCATCGCGCGGAGCGCAACGGCGCTTTGAAAGGCCGGGAGATACCACCCTGCGGAAACGAAAATGCTGTGACGCGACAATGCACATCACAGCGCTCTAACAGCAATGGTTCATCAGATCCCAGGCGACCAGAGAAGCCGGGGAGCTCCACTCAACAGTCGCGTCGGCAATCAGCCGCCAACGGCGTCAGACGTGCACTTCTTGACGAAGCTCGTCTTGGCGGCGCCGGCAAGCTTCTTTGCTGCCGCCTGGGCGTCGCAAGAGGTCGCCGCATCCTTCGCGCATTTGTTGCTGAAGCTGGTCAAGGCTGCCCCCGCCAGCTTTTTATCGGCAGCCTGAGCCTTGCAGGTGGCATCAGCGGCCATTGCTCCAGTGGCAAGGCAAGTAGAAAAAATCGCAAGTCCGAGCAGTTTGATCATCAAAGTCCTCCGGGGCAAACCTCTGCAAAATGCCGAGGTAACCGGAGTCTAACCGAACGCCTGTCATAGTAAAGACGTCCTCAATCATCGAAGACATCGAAAAATTGCTTTTAAACAGGCTCTACCTTTGGCTCATCGAGCTGTAGCGTCTTGAATCGATAGACAAAAGAATGGAAAGTAACCACATAGGGGCACGCTATGGCAAAGCGCCGCGCCCTCCCCGTCACGTGCCGGCCTCCGTGGCAAATAACAACACGAACCGAACGCTGTTTCAGAAACTTCCACTCACCTCATGAAGACAATTTCAGGCACGAATCTCGAACAGGCCAAATCGCACAATCGGCGTGTCGTGATCGAGGCCATCCGCACCCATGGACCACTGTCGCGCGCTGCAATTGCGCGCATGACGGCGCTGACCACGCAGACGGTATCCAATATCGTCGAAGAGTTGGCACGCTCGCATCTGCTGATCCCGATGGAGGCACAAAAGATCGCACGCGGCCAGCCAATCATTCCTTATACCATCAATCCGGACGGCGCGTATTCCATCGGCCTGGAACTCGGGCGCCAGCGCGCGGCCGGCGTGCTGACGGATTTGTCCGGAACTGTCCGCGCCCGCACAGAGCGCCATGTCGACAGGCCAGGCCCGACAGAGGCGATACCGATTCTGGCTGGCATCGTCGAGGATCTGCAAAAGGCCTTTTCCTTCGATCGGGATCGCCTGCTCGGCGCCGGCATCGCCTTACCGGGGCGCTATGCGGATGGCGGTGTCACATCGCTCAGCCCGCTCAATCTGCCGGGATGGCAGGACTTTCCCGTCGCCAGCGAACTGGAACGGCAGATCAATCTGCCTGTGCTGGTCGAGAACGATGCGACCGCGGCAGCGATCGGGGAGCGTCTCTATGGTGTCGCTCGCGGCCTCGGAAGTTTCGTCTACCTGTTTCTGGCAGGCGATGGTGGTATCGGTGCCGGCATGTTCCTCGATGGCCATCTCTATAAGGGCAGCCGCGCCAATGCCGGCGAAATCGGGCACATCATCGTCGAACCGCATGGAAGGCAATGCAGCTGTGGCAAGCGGGGCTGTCTCGATCGCTACGTGTCGCCATCTGTCGCCTACGAGTATCTCGGCATCGAAGACGCTCAGGAGCTTTCGCCCGACGATCTCGACGCGATGGTCGCGGCCAACAGCCACGGACTGGAGACCTGGCTCGAACAGGCGGCTCAGCCGTTGCGGCAGACGATCGATTTTCTCGAGCTTGCCTTCGATCCGCAGACGATCGTGCTCGGCGGCAGTGCGCCAACATCGCTGTTAACCCGGCTAGCGGCCCGCGTAGAACCGCTCCATATTCCCGTGAACCCGCTAGAAGAGCGCAAGATCCCTCGTCTGATGGTCGGAGCAACGGGCAAGGACACTGCCATTCTCGGCGCCGCCGCCCTGCCGATCTTTTCGGAAACAAATCCGCAATTCGATGTCCTGCAGAAGCCGATCATCCATCGTGCCACTCAGCAAGCAGGATAGACGGTCGAGACGTTCAACCCTGCCAAGCGATTGAACGCAATCAGGCGCGGCAAATGTACCGCGCCTGAGGGTCACGCATCAAGCGGTCAAAATTGATGCAGACCGTAAAGCAGCGGCATCGTGCCGGCGAGCGCCTTGAACCGCTCCCAGGATTTTGCCGATGGCTTCGTCCAGCCGGTTTCCGCAAGTGCGGATAGGCGCGGGAAGACAAGGCGGTCGAAGATGGCGCGATCGGTCATCGACTCCGACCAGATGCAGGCCTGAATGCCACGAAGCTTTTCCTTCTGGGCGTCTGTCCAACCAGCGATGGGATCGAAGGTGTAGAGTTTCTCCGGATCCGAGTGGCCAGCCCAGCTTGCGCCTGGCTCGTCCCAATCCGGGCGCATCGCCATGTCGAGATAGTAGACCTGGCCCGGGCAGACCACCATCTCATATCCGCGGCCAGCCAGCTCGGCGGCGACTTCAACGCTACGCCAGCTGCAGAGATAGCTCTTGTCCTTGTCGATCCTGTCGCCATGCGCAGCCTCTTCCCAGCCACCCGTTATGCAGCCTTTCGAAGCGAGAAATGCCTGGATCCGCTCCAGGAACTCAGCCTGAAGAACCGCGGTGCCGGAACCATCGATATCGTCTGCGCCATGCGTATTGGTGATCACGTTCAGACGCTTGGCATGTGCGTCCGCCACGTCGTCGCCGGCGAGTTCGCGCAGGCGCGCAAGCGCTTCCGGGGAACCGGACCACGCACCGAGCGGCACTTCGTCGGCGCCGATATGGATGGTCTTGAACGGGAAAAGCTCGATGAGTTCGGACAGGATCGTCTCGATGACCTCATAGGTCTTCTCGCGGGCCGGATTGATGCAGTTGTCCGGAAAGCCCTGGACCGAGTAGTAGCTGCCTGCCTCGTCAGGATCTCGAAGCTCGGGAATTGCCTGGAGCATCGCGTAACAATGGCCCGGCATGTCGATCTCCGGCAAAACCTCGATGCCAAGACCCTTGGCATAGCCGACGATATCGCGCACGACCGCCTTGGTGTAGTAACCGCCGGTGCGAGCCGGGCTGGAGCCGAGAAGCGGCGGCATCGGCAGGCCATGCCCACGCCACGCACCAATTTCAGTCAGCGCCGGATAGGCATCGATCTCGACGCGCCATGCTTCATCATCCGACAGATGCCAATGGAAGCGATTGAGCTTGTTCCAGGCAAGCACCGCCATCAGCTTCTTGATTTCAGCGGAACCGTAGAATTGCCGCGCGACGTCGAGGTGCAGGCCGCGCCAGCTCATCGCCGGCTCGTCGATGATCTCGCCGCCTGCCGGGAAATGGAATGCCTGCGGATGCAGACGCGCACCGCGCCAGATCTGACCGATGGTAACGAGACCATAGACGAAGCCGGTCTGCGCGCTCGCTTCGACCGTTATCGTCTCTGGGGAAAAGGCGAGCCTATAGGCCTCGGCGCCCAGACCTTCGACATGGCGCAATTCCACCGGCACGGCACCTTCCGCCTCGGAACGGATCATTCCTTCGGCCGAAAAGAGGTGCTCGACAAGGGCCGTAAAGCTTTTAGCGGCAGCTTGCGCATCCGGCGCCGCGGCCTTCAAGGCGAAGCCTGCCGGCAGTGGACGTCGGGAGGATACCGCTACGTGGTTCGGCCACGGAATGATCGCTAGAGGCACCGGCGGATTTGACGGCACCGAATAGACTTCCGCGCCACGCTTCAACGGCGCATTGCTGGATGATGTGCGCGTCGGCTCGGTGCCAAGTGAAACCGTGGTGCCATCGGCGAATGCGAGATAGGCGCTGTTGGCGCCATCGTTCCAGTGACGAAACTGCCAGCTCAAGGCGCGAACCGTGATGGTCCACGTTTCGCCACCCGCCAGTACGAAGCCTTCCGGCGGCTGGAACTCGGTGAAGTTGGAAAGACGCTTGGAGATCGTCGCGCCTTCAACGATGCCGGCCGGATCGACACGACCCGGGCCGCTGACACAGAGCGCGAAGCCGGAAAGCGGCTCCGACGAAAGATTCTTCAGCCGCAATACGTAGGAAAATTCCTTCTCGTCGGTCGGCGGGTTCCATGTGGTTTCAAGCCGCAGAGCCAAGGATCGCGGTATGGACATGAGTATTCTCTCTTCCTGAAGGGATTGTTCAAAGCTTGAGCATGCCGGCGTAGATGCCGGGCGCGGAATTGGGGATCTGCGTTGCGCCGACCGTCTTCTCATAGAATTCGGAGGGGCCGACATCGCCGATGATTGCGTAGCCGTAGCCCATCGTCTTCATGTCAGCGAGGCAGGCGAACAGCAGCGCGCGGCCGATGCCGAGGCCCCGCACCTCTTCGGCGACCCCTGTCGGGCCGAAAAAGCCGCGTGCGGTCGCCTCGTGGCAGGCAAAGCCGACCAACTCACGATTGCGCGTGGCGATGAAGCAGGTCGGCGGTTGGCGTGTCATCGCAACGGTCGTCTCGCTTGCCCATCCCTGGCTGAAATGTTCTGCCACCCAGCCGGTGATCAGCCGCAGTTCCGGCGGCAGGGCTCGACGGATTGTAATGCCGCCCTGCGCCATCCGCTCGGGCGACTGCGTGTCAGCCGGCAGCGTCGATAGATTGACCAGATAATCCAAGGTGAAATCCTTCTAATTCGATGCGACGAGCGCACGCATGAAATGATTGGTGCCGATTTGCTCGACCTTGGTGGAGACCGGGCGGGTGAGCGCGCGGATCTTCTCTGCCTGCTCGAGAAAGCGGGCGCTGCCGCCGGTCACGAACCTGCGGCCTCCATGCGGAACCGCTGACAGCAGGAGTTGCGTGTAGGGATGCTTTGGCGCGGACAGCACCATTTCCGTATTGCCCCATTCCACCATCTGGCCGGCAAACATCACGACAATCTCCTCGGCGACATGGGCGGCCGTGGCAATATCATGCGTGATATAGAGCATGGCGAGATCGTTCTCGCGCTTCACACGCGCCAGGAGATCAAGGATGTCCTTGCGGATCGAAACGTCAAGCATCGAGGTCGGCTCATCCGCCACCAGCACGCTCGGCGCAACCGCCAAGGCACGGGCAATGTTGACGCGCTGGCGCTGACCGCCCGACAGTTCGTGCGGGAACTTCTGCCGCGTTACCGCCGGATCGAGGCCGACGCTGACGAGCAGCCGGTTTACATTGTCATCCCGCTCGGCCTTCGGTTTGTCGCCGCCATGAAGTTGCAGCGGCCGCGCAAGGTGATGGTTGATAGTGAAGGCGGGGTTGAGCGACGAGAAGGGATCCTGGAAAACCATTTGGACGTCCTTACGGTACATCCGCTCTTCCTTGCTCGACCCTTGCGCGCTGCGATCGTGGCCACGGAACAGAATCTTGCCCGCCGTCGGCTTGTCGAGACGAGCGATGATGCGAGCGCATGTGGTCTTGCCGCAACCCGACTCGCCGACGAGAGCAAGTGCCTTTCCCGCGAATAACGAGAAGGAAACACTCTTCAGCGCATGAACCGCGCCGAAATGGCGTTGAACATCCTCGAGCCGGATAACGGGTTCGGCAGTCACAGCCTGTATGTGCGGTTTCATGCGAAAACTCCGGGAGCGTGTGCGCTGGCTGGAAGCTGCGGAATGGCGTTCCAGAGCTTGCGGGTATAGTCGTGCCTGGGCGCCTGGCTGACCTGCGCGACATCGCCAACTTCGACCAGCTCACCCTTCAGCATCACGCCGATGCGATGGCAAAGCTGCGCCATCAGGTGCAAATCATGAGTGATGAACAGCACGGAGAAACCGTAGGTCTGCTGAAGATCGAGCACTTGCTCGAGGATCTCCCGCTGCACGACGACGTCGAGCGCCGTCGTCGGTTCGTCCATGATGATGAGTTCAGGGCGCAGCGCCAGGCAGATGGCGATAACGATGCGCTGGCGCATGCCACCGGAAAACTGATGCGGATAGTCGCTGACGCGATGGGCGGGAATGCCCACCAGCTTGAACATGTCCTCGGCACGGGCACGGGATTCCTGACGGGAGCATCCGGTATGGCGGTTCAGTACATCATGAAACTGCGCCTCCACCCGCATCAACGGATTGAGCGAGTTCATGGCGCTCTGAAACACCATGCCGACCCGCTTCCAGCGGATCTTCTGCAACTCGGTCTCCGGCATCTTGAGCAGATCCTGGCCATCCAGTCGGATGCTCCCGCCACTGATCCATGCCGGCGGCTTGGAAAGCCGCGTGATCGCGAAGGCAATCGTGCTCTTGCCGCAACCGGACTCGCCGGCGAGACCGAAAATCTCACCGCGGCCGATGTTGAACGAGACGTCTTTCACCGCGCGGAAGTCACCCCTGTCGACCAGGTAGTCGATGTTGAGATTTTCAATTTCAAGCAGGTTATCGCTCATTGGCCTGACCTCATCATGCGGTTGCGGGCTCGGGTCAGACGGAACCAACGGGTCAATGCCGGTCCGGAGCGCAATTGCGGATTGGCGATTTCATCGAAGGTGAAGTTGATGAGCGCGAGGCCAAGGCCGGTAAGCGCGATACCGGCGGCGGGCACTGCAATGTCCCACCAGGCGCCGACCATGATCGCCGAAGCGTTCTGGGCGTTGTAGAGCATCGTGCCCCAAGTCACCTTCAGCGGATCGCCGAAGCCGAGATATTCAAGCGTTGTCTGCGCCACGATCGCGTAGATGATGCTGCCGACCAGATTGATGCCGATCAACGGCGTCAGGTTCGGCAGGATTTCGACGAAGATGATGCGCCATGCCGGTTCGCCGATCATCTTCGCAGCCGTGACGAAGTCGCGATTGCGCAGAGCCATGGTTTGCGATCGGGTCATGCGCGCGCCCCACGGCCACGAGGTCAGCGCGATGATGGTCATGATGATGATCGGTCCTACCGTGCCTGCGAATGAGGCCAGGAGGATGAGCAGCGGCATGTTCGGTATGACCAGCACCGCATTGGTGGCGAGATCGAGTACCGCATCTGTCCTGCCGCCGGCATAGCCGGCGATGAGGCCGATAGCGGTGCCGATGACGGTAATGGCGATGCCGGTCGCAAAGCCTACCGAAAGCGAACTTCTCGCACCCCAGACGAACTGCCGATAGACATCACGGCCCATCTTGGTGGTTCCGAAGACATGTTCGACCGACGGAGGCTGATGCGAGCGTCCGACGCGAGCACCCGGTTCGCCCGGCGCGATGATTGGCGCGAAAATCGCCATCAGGCACAAGGCGGCAACGATGATGAAGCCGATGAGAGCCTTCTTCTGGCTGAAAATGGAGCGAAGCGCAAAGCTCATCGTACGCCCTCCCTCAGTCTCGGATCAACAAGGCCGTAGATGATGTCGACCAGGAAATTCGCGGCAAGGGTCGCCATAGTCATCAAGAGCAGTTGCCCCTGAATGACCGGATAGTCTCGCGCCACGCTGGCGGTGAAAAGCGTCAGCCCGAGGCCCGGATAGTTGAAGACGATCTCGGTAACGATGGAGCCGCCGAAGACGGCGCCAAGCATCAGCGCCAGATTGGTCAACACGGGCAAAAGCGCATTGCGGGCGCCATAGCTGAACATGACGGCGAAATTGCTGAGCCCTTTCGCCCGCCCCATGGTCACATAATCCTCACCCAGTATGACGATCATCGATGAGCGCATGGTCGTCTGGAATTCGCCGATGAGGAACGGCGAAAGCGTCAGCACCGGCAGGATGGCATGCATGAAGACGCTGCTGAAGAAGGTGAAGTTGAAGCCCGGGTCAAGATTGGGATCATAGGCATATCCCACCGGGAACCAACGCAGTGACACCGCAAAGACGAAGAGGATTGTCAGGGCGATGATCACGGGCGGGATCGAGAACATGATGACCGACAGAGGCGACACGACCGTGTCGAACCGCCCGCCGCGCCGCCAGGCCGAGATCGCGCCGAGCACGACGCCGACGCATAGCGAAAAGACAATCGCAGTCACGACCAGGAAGATGGTCCACAGCGTTGCACGGCTCAACACCTGAACCACGGTCTGCGGATAGTATTTGACCGAAACGCCGAGATCGAGGGTCGCGAGGCCTTTGAGATAATCGAGGAACTGCATCATGATCGGCTGATCGATCTCGCCGAAGCGCGCCTTGATTGCCTCGACGGCGGCGGGCGTTGCCCGTGGCCCAAGCTGGGCCACCATGGCATCGACGGGACTCCCCGGCATAAGCCGGGGAAGAATGAAGTTCACGACGATCGCGAAGGCCAGCGCCACCGCGTAGACGCCTAGGCGCCGGCTTGAAATACGCATGTCTGCTTCCTTGGCTTGGGTCTTATTGGACCGGCTTGAGACGCAGCAGATGCATCAGACGCATGCGATTGTTGTCGTGGTTTTCCGGATTCATGACCGGATCCTTGTCGGTAACCCAACCCGTGAACCGCTTACTGGAATACTGATACCAGGTCGGCCCGTTGAAGACCGGCACGACCGGGAAGTCGTCGGCGATCAGCACCTGAATATCGTTGAAGATCTTCTTGTGATCGCTGTCAGCGGACGACTTGCGATACTGGTCGAAGAGCGCATCGAGCTTCGGGTTGGAGTAGCGTGGCGCAGCAACGGTAAGCTTGCCGGCATAGTCCGTCGATAGGCTCTGATAAAAGCCCTGGAAAGGCGTGGCGGTATCGGCACGCGAGTTCATGACGACATCGAAGCTGCCATCGAGCAGCTGCTTGCGCCACTGTTCATATTCCGGCGTAGCAACGGAGGCGTTGATGCCGGCAGCACGCAGACCTTCGACAGCAATCTGCACGGCATCGATCCAGTCCGTCCAGCCGTTCGGCACGATGACCGGGAAGGTGATCGGCTTGCCGCTTGGCGTCGTGCGGAAGCCGTCGGCACCCTTCTTATAGCCGGCGTCATCGAGAATCTTGTTCGCCTTGGCAGTATCGAAGCCCATGAAGGCATCCTTATCGCCTTCGGCGGCTTTGTTGCGCCAGCTGTCGAAGCGCGGCGGCAGGCCGCTGGCATGCAGGTTGACGACCGGGTAGCCGAAGCCGGCAATATCGACCATCGACTTGCGATCCATAGCCAGGCTGAAGGCGTGACGGAAATTGAGATCCTTGAAAGCCTCGAGATTGCCGGCATTGGTGGACTTGAAATTCATCTCGAAGGCAACGGTTTCAGCCGGCGGCTGCCAGTAACCGTTATGCTGGGGATCTAGCCCAACGAAGGTCTTGTCGATTTGCGGCAGGAATGAGCCGATCCAGTCGACAGTGCCTTCCGGCAAAAGAGCCAGCATCTGGTCGTTGCCGGAAATTTGCGGCAGGCGCACGCAATCCACATGCAGCGATGCAGCATCCCAATAGTTCGGATTGCGGCACTGTTCGTAGACCTGCGGCGTGAAGCGACGGACCTCGGTCATCGGACCGGAGCCGATGGGCTTTTCGTTCTTGAAGGCGACCGGATCGGCGACGTCCTTCCAGATATGCTGGGGAACGACGGCCAGATCGGCGAGCGACTGCGGAAACTCGGAATTGACGGCTTTGAGCTTGATCGTCACCTGGGTCGGTGACGGCGCTTCGACCGACGCGACGGTCTGACCGACTCCAACCGTATCGACGGCGGGGTTCTTCAGCATCAGGTCGATCGTGTATTTCACGTCGGCCGAGGTCAGCGGCTGACCATCCGACCACTTCACACCGGGGCGCAGATCGTAGGTGACAGACAAGAGATCGTCGGAGAATTTGTAACTCGTGGCCAGGCGCCAGACGGGCTTGCCACCGTCATTGGCGTTGAAGATGACCAGCGGCTCGTAAATGAAATCCATCGTGCTCTGGCGACGACCGGCCAGATCGAAGGGATTGAAATTACTGACCCAGCTGGTCTGCTCTTCGATGTGCATCGTCAGCACGGATTCGGCCGCCGAAGCGACGCTTGCGCCGAAAGCCAGCGACACGCCGAGCGCTGCCGTTGCCAGCCACGACGTCTGCTGGAAGAGGTTATGCAATCTGCTTGTCTTCAGTCCCATTTTTAGCTCCCTCTCGTTGACCTCTAGTAGTCAATCAAATTGATTTAATCGTCAGTTTGAGCCGTCGTCAATCCGCTGATTGGAAATCAACAGGCGATGACGCGAGCGCGCGCAGACCTTCGCAACCGCCGATATGGCGACTACCGGAAATCAAAATCACAAGGGAAATGGCGAGCGTCCGGCGTGGGATCGTGGAGAATCGGACGACCTGAGACGCGTTGATAAATGCTTGTTTGTGTCAAAGACCCTCACGAGCGGGAAGCCGAGATAGGGCGCTCGAAAGAGAATGCCGGTCAGAACTCCCGGCATCGCAATTAATGACAGCGATGCCGGGTCCAATTGATTGCGCATGGGCAATCGGGTCGTCACAAGGTCATTCCGCTATCGTTGCGGAAACTTGGAGAAGGGACTTGGATACGTCTGGAAACGTCGATTTCAGTCGAGCGGCTTGTAAGCGATAACGTCCATCTCGACCTTCACATCCACCATCATCGGCGACTGAACGGTGGAACGCGCCGGCGGATGATCGATGAAGTGCTTCTGGAAAACCGCATTGAAGCTCGAGAAATCACGGGCATCGTCAAGCCAGGCATTGACCTTCACGACATGCTCGAGAGTGCAATCGGCCAGTGCAAGCACTTCCTTGATATTGGCGATGACCTGCTCGGTCTGTGCGACGATATTGCCGACGATGACCTCGCCGTTGACGGTCGGGACCTGACCCGAGACGTAGACGAAATCGCCGGCGCGCACGGCCTTGGCGAAGGGACGGCGTTGGCCGCCCGCCTGGCTGTCGGCGACATCAAAACGGATCAGCTTGTTCTTGCTCATGCTCTACTCGACCTTTCTCTGTTGTCGAAATCAGCAGCCGGCATCTCGAAATGATGTCAACGAGGCGCGACTCTTCCGCGCCCTTCCTATCCGCCATAACACGGTCACGCCAGACGTTTCGCCGTTCCGCGCCGAGCTCTCCATCTCGGCATTCCTCATGAGAAAGGTGAAAGACTGCGGATCCCGGATGGCGCCAACACTCGACACAACATCCGAGATCACAATATTTTCAAAGCATTATAACGTCTTCCTCAACATGTTAACGTTTATGATGAACGGCCTGCAAACCATAGACAGGGGTAGCAATGCCTTCCATGCGCGCCTTCAACTGTAAGGAAAGATACTGCGAGTAGTGACGCGACTGGTGGAGATTGCCGCCATGGAACCAGAGGGCCTCCTGTTGCGTCGGCTTCCACATGTTGCGCTGCTCACCTTCCCATGGGCCGGGATCCTTCGGCGTATCCGAGCCCAAACCCCAGACCTTGCCGACCTTGTCGGCGGTATCCTGATCGATCAGGTCGGCGACCCAACCGTTCATCGAACCATAGCCGGTCGCATAGACAATCACGTCAGCTGGGATTTCCCCGCCATTGTCGAGCGTGATGGAATTTTCGGTGATCTCCTCGACCTGACCGGCTTGCAGTTTGATCTTGCCGTCGATGATCAATTGCGAGGCGCCGATATCGATGTAGTAGCCGGAGCCGCGACGCAGATACTTCATGAACAGGCCAGAGCCATCCGCGCCCCAGTCCAGCTGGAACCCGGCCTTTTCCAGTGCCGCATAGAAATCGGCGTCACGCTCGCGCATTTGATTGTAGAGCGGGATCTGGAACTCGTGCATGATCCGATACGGCAACGATGCGAAGATCAAATCGGCCTTTGCCGTCGTCACCCCATTTGCCAGAGCCTGCTCGGAATAGAGGCCGCCGAGGCCGATATCCATCAAGGTTTCCGACCGGACGATATGGGTGGTCGAACGCTGGATCATCGTGACGTCGACGCCAGCTTCATGGAGAGCCGCGCAAATATCGTGGGCCGAGTTGTTGGAGCCGATGACCACGACCTTCTTGCCTTTGTAACCGTCCGGACCGGGATGCTGCGAGGAGTGATGCTGCTCTCCCTCGAAACGCCCGCGACCCTTGAAATCCGGAATGTTGGCTTTGCCGGACATGCCTGTTGCAAAGACGAGCTGTTTCGGACGTAACACGACCTCCTCACCGTCCCGGTCGACAACGATGGCCCATTCCTTCGCCTGCTCATCCCATGTTGCCGATTTCGCTGCCGAGCGCGTCCAGTAATTGAGCTCCATCACCTTGGTGTAGAATTCGAGCCAGTCTCCGATCTTGTCCTTCGGCGCAAAGACCGGCCAGTTCTTCGGGAAATCGATATAGGGCAGGTGATCGTACCAGACCGGATCGTGCAGGCAGAGCGACTTGTAGCGCTTACGCCAGGAATCGCCGGCACGATCATTCTTTTCCAGAATGATCGTGGGAACCCCAAGTTGGCGCAGGCGTGCCCCGAGCGCTATGCCGCCCTGCCCGCCGCCGATGATGACAACATAGGGCTGCTTGTCGTAGCCGAGCGTTCGCGCTTCCTCCTCGCGCTCTTCCTTCCAGGTCTTGCCGCCAAGATTCTGACCGTGCTTGGCGCCGAGTGGACGGGTGAAGCCTGATTTTTCCTCGTGCCCCTTCAACTCGACAAGTGCGGTCAACAAGGTCCAGATCAGGCCGTTCTTGAAACGGACGAGACCGTAACCGCGGCCAACGGCCGTCTCGAAAGAGATCCAGCTTTCCAGCACGCCATCGGCTTCCGCTGCTTCCTCGCCTGTGGCAACCCGGAAGTTGGAAGGCTTTGCGCCGGCAAGCTGCCTTTCCAGCATGTCGCGCACCTGATCGCGGCCTTCGACGGTCTTGATGTTCCAGGTGAAGGCGACAAGATCGCGCCAATAGCACTCCTCGGCAAACAACGAGACGGCCTCATCGATGCGGCCGGCAGCAAGTGTGTCGCCGAAAGTGTCGAGAAGCGACTGTACGCGAGTAGTTGGGGTTTTATCGAGCATTTCATCTCCTCCTGCTCTTTGAAAAATACGAGGCGGCTCCTCAACCACCTCGACGATCGATTGGCTATCGCGACAGGTCGATCAGGATTTTAAGATGGCGGCCTGCGGGATCGAGCAGTTGATCGAACCCTTCCTCGACGGCTTCGCTCAGTGATACGAATTTGGTGACGATCCTGAGCGCCGGAATCTGACCGCTGGCAATCAGCCGCGCGACGCGCGGCCAATAGTGGGTCGGATAGGCCCAAGAGCCCCTGACGTCGATATCTTTGAAAGTTACGTCGAACCAGTTCAGCGGGTTCTCGTGGGGATGCAGTCCTGTTTGGACGACGACACCCTGCTTGCGCACGGCATCCACGCAATTCTTCAATGCGTGTTCGTTGCCGACGCATTCGATAGCGATGTCGCAGCCGACATTCCCCTCCGTTTCGCTGCGAACGACATCTCCGACCTTTTCCGATCTAGGATTGATCGTCCGCACCTGACGGAGCGCCTCTCTGGCGAGCGCCAGCCGGGTGTCGTTGAGGTCGGACAGGAAGAGTTGGGTTGCTCCGGCGGCGCGCGCAGCCATCGCCGTCAGAATGCCGATCGGTCCGGCGCCGGTTATCAGGACGCTGCTGCCGGCGATAGCTCCGGCTCGATCACAGGCATAGACGGCAACCGCTGTCGGCTCGACAAGGGCAGCCTCCTCGTCGCTGAGGCTCGCAGGGATCGGCTGTACATTGTAGTCATTGAGAAGTGCTGCCTGCGACATGCCGCCCGAATGCCAGGACAGGCCGGCGAGCGCGAGCTGCGAACTTAGGTGAAAGAGCCCCCGGTCAGCATAATAATCACCGACGCGCGGCATGATCAGCGGCTGAACCGAGACACGATCGCCGATCTTCACATGAGAAACGCCCTCGCCTACTGCCCTCACAACCCCGCCGAATTCATGACCCAGAACCTGCGGCCCGTGGGCCTTGGTGAAGGGATGCGGCTCCTTTGGCACGAAGATCGGCCCATAGGCATATTCATGCAGGTCGGTACCGCAAATACCGCAGAAGCGATTTTCGATCAGGACCTCGCCCGGGCCTGGATCGGCCAGTGGAGCGATATCGTCTATGCGTAAATCCTTGGCGGCATGGAAGCGGAGTGCTTTCATTCCAGTTTCCTCCTCATTGCTCTTGCAAGGAAGAATGAGCAAACGCCGTGCCAGGCAGCCGTGAGGTCGGAAAACTAAATTATTTCAATCCATTATCCGCCGACAGCAATCCTTACCGTTAGGTGTGCAACACCTTTGCTGCAACAGGTGTTGCAGCGGCTGCCTCAGTTGAGGCGCTTCAGCCTGCGGTGAACAGTGGAGCGGTTGACACCGAGTTTGCGGGCAAGCGCGGAGACGTTGTTGCCGCACTCGTCAAGCGCCTTGCGCAGATCCGTATCGTGTTCAACCCGATCAGGTAAGGCCCCGACTTGATACAGCATGTCGGGCAGGCAATCCAGGCCGATGACGCCGCCTTCGGACAGGACAGCAGCGACGCGAAGCACATTCGAAAGCTCGCGCAGATTTCCCGGCCAGTCGTGGTCGAGCAGCGCTTGGCGAGCACCGACATCCAGCCGGTAGAATTGTGCATTCTCCCGCCCGACACGATGCAGCAGATGATCGATCACGGCATTCAGATCCTGCCTTTCGCGCAATGGCGGCAAGGCAAGCACCACGGCATTCAGGCGATAATATAGATCCTGCCGGAACTGACCGAGCGCCACGAGTTCCGCCAGATCGCGATGCGAGGCGGACAGAAGGCGCAAACGCACCGACCTCGTCTTCAGAGCCCCGATCGGTTGCACCTCATTTTCGGATAACACCCGCAGAAGGCGGCTCTGCAGAGAAAGCGGCATATCGCCGATTTCATCCAGGAACAGGGTGCCGCCGTCCGCTTCCTCAATGAGACCGCGCTTGCCCTTTTGGTTGGCGCCGGTAAAGGCTCCCGGCGCGTAGCCGAACAATTCGGATTCCATCAACTGCTCCGGAATGGCTGCACAATTGACCGCCACGAATTTTCCGCTGCCACCACAGCTGTCGTGAATGGCGCGGGCCAGATATTCCTTGCCGCTGCCGGTCTCACCGTGAATGAGGATCGGAATGTCACGCCCAGCAAGCTTGGCCGCCCGGGCCTGCAAGCGCTCCATCGCCGGATCGCCGAAGCTTAAGCTTTCGAACGCGGATTGAATCTTGGAACCATCCGCAGTCGGCATACGGCGTACGCCGGCGGCCGGAGCGATGGCGCTGGCAAAGACAGCAAGCCCGCTCTTAGCCTTGAGTAACCTGTCTCCATTCGGCCTGCCGCGCATGAATTGCGGAAGATCGTCCAGCTCGATATCGAAGAAGCGATCGATCGGTTGGCCGATGAACTGACGCGTCGAGATGCCACGCATATTCATCGCACGCGCCAAGGCCCCGAACCCACCATGCGTCATGCCGGAGATGCGGCCGCTACCATCAAGCGCGATCGCCGCATCGGGATCGACATCGAGAAACTCCGGGGAGCGTGCCAGGCGCAGCACCCAGTCGTTGCGCGTACGGGTCATCAGGTTGGCCAGCTCGATACGCCGCGCCGTCGAAGCGACGAGATGAAGCGCAAGTTGCTGACTGGCCTTTGCCGTCGGCGAGCGCAGCTGCGAGATGTCGAGAACCGCCGTCAGGTCACCCAGCGTGTCGAAGATCGGCGCGGCGGTACAGGTCAGTCCGATATGGCTGGTATCGAAGTGATCATCCTGATGGATAATGACCGGCTCGCCTGAGACGATACAGGCACCGACGGCACAGGTCCCTGCCCTGTTCTCCGACCATTCTGAACCGAGGTAGAGCCCGGCCTTGCGCAACTGATTGTCAAAGGTCGGGTCGCCCATGAAATCCACGGTTACGCCGCGGGCGTCCGACAGAAGCAGCACATAATTCTGCTCGACCACCTGGCCGAAGAGTTGCTCAAGGCCGGAGCGGCCGATGCGGATCAATTCCTCCGCCTGCTCGCGATGCTCGCGCAGCTTGGTTTCCGGCACGATATAGGCCTCCTGTGCGGCGGCAGGATCGAGCCGATAATCATTGAGACAACGCAGCCAGGATTGCACAACAGGCGCGTCGCGCGGGCTCGTGGCCCCCATCGCAACGCGCTCGATCTCCTTAATGTGCGACAAAGTCGACACCATGGACCGCTCCTCCCTCAGGGCATCGTCGCATATTCACAGCCTGTCAACAATGTGTCTTTCGGCCGGCTACCCATATGCGACGCATGTGAACGCGCCGTCGATCGAGCCTCGCGACATCTGAACCCGCCCTCCCGCCTCGGCCTTTCAGCGGAAATGAACATGGCGACACCTCAAAAGCAGCGGGATAGTGCGACCCTAGGCAGACGACAAAAAGCATGTCGCGGGCACATCCATTTTCCCGCATTGCCGCACAGCCCTTGCGCCTTCTGCGGTGGGATGATTTCATCATACGATTGTTGAGGTTCAGGAGGAAACGTCATGGCAGAACTCGCGCAATCCCTCGCTTCCATTCGCATTCCCGATCTTGCAGGCAAGCGGGTGCTGATAACGGGCGCTTCGACCGGTATCGGCGCAGCGGTCGCACTGGCCTTCGCCGCGCAAGGCATGAAGGTCGGCCTGCATTTCAATGCCAGCCGCGAGCCCGCCGAACGTCTGGCTGCCGAGATCAAGGCTGCCGATGGTACGGTCCATCTGATACAGGGCGACGTCTCCAAGGACGGCGAAACGGAACGCGTCGTCCGCGACGCTGTCGACGCTTTGGGCGGCCTAGATGGATTGGTGAACAATGCCGGCGGCATGCTGGGGCGGCTCCCGACGGCCGCCATGACCGACGAACATTACGAGCGTGTGATGAACCTCAACGCGCGCTCTGTACTCGCCGCAACTCGCGCAGCCCACCCCCATCTCAAGAAGCAGGGCGGCTTCGTCATCAACACCACCTCGATTGCAGCACGCAACGGCGGCGGCAACGGTGCGATCCTCTATGCCGCCTCCAAGGGCTTCGTCTCCACAATAACGCATGGTCACGCCAAGGAATTCGTCAACGACAAGATCCGCGTCAACGCGGTCGCGCCTGGCGTCATCGCAACGCCCTTCCACGAGCGCTATACGAATGACGAGCAGATGGAATTGCAGCGCAAGACCATCCCGATGGGCTTCGTCGGTACGCCTGAAGATTGCGTCGGCGCCTATCTGTTTCTGGCATCGCCGACATTGTCCGGCTACATCACGGGCCAGGTCATCGAGGTCAATGGTGGCCAGCTGATGCCGTAAGGCGTCGCGGCGATCGACTTCCCGCGTCGGGCAATGCTAATCTTCGCCCGACGCAGCTTTCCCGCCACAGGAAGATGGAGCGCATGCGAATGGCAAAGACGCCCATTGAGCCCAGACCTGCAACTTCCGTTCAATTGACGCATCCCGAGCGGCTCTACTGGCCGGACGACCATGTGAGCAAGCAGGATCTCGTCGACTACTACGCTTTGGCCTGGCTGCGCATGGCACCCTTTATCGTCAATCGGCCCCTGGCTCTGCTGCGCTGCCCGGAGGGTATAAGCGGGCCTCGCTTCTTCCAGAAACATGCCTGGAAAGGCCTCAATCCGCATATCATCGAGGTTGCCGACCCCGAGGACGAGGCGAGCGCCAAGTTTCTGAAGATCGAGGACTTTGACGGGCTTGCGGCGCTCGTCCAATCAGCGACGCTCGAAATACACCCTTGGGGCACGACGACAGATCATTGGGAAAAGCCCGACATGATCATCATGGATCTCGATCCCGGCGAGGATGTCGGCTGGGCTGCGGTCATTGCAGCAGCGCAGGAGATAAGAGAGCGCTTCGCGACCCTCGGCCTTGCGTCGTTCGTCAAGACCTCCGGCGGCAAGGGGCTGCATGTGGTCGCCTCCCTGAAGCCCGATGCGGAGTGGCCAAAGATCAAGGATACGGCCGAAGCCATCGCCCATGCGATGAGCGCCGACAGCCCCGACAGATATTTGTCGGTCGCCAGTAAGGCAAAGCGAACGGGCCACATCTTCATCGACTACCTGCGCAATGGCCGGAGCAGCACAGCGGTGGCCCCCTATTCAACGAGGGCAAGGCCGGGAGCCACCATATCGATGCCGATTGCCTGGGAAGAGTTGAACGACAAAATCGGGCCGGCGACTTTCACCGTCAGGAACGCCGCCACGCGGCTCGGAAGTACAAATGGCGATCCTTGGGCCAACTTCTTTGAGGCCGCATCAAAACTGAAGACATGACCTATTTGATAAATGGAACCAGGGCCGGCGTGCGAGCCTTATAGTCGGCATAGGCGCTGCCGAAAGTCTCGCTCATCCAGCTTTCTTCGATTTGAACGCGGCGCAGAAATGCATAGAGAATAGCGATGATCGCAAGCACCGCGGCAATATCGCCGCGGGCGATGGCCGAACCGATAACGGCGAGCGTCAGGCCCGAATAGATCGGGTGGCGCACGAGTGCGTAAGGACCGGAACGGATCAGCACGTGGTCTTGCTTGACGGTGATGACGCCGCTCCAGTTCCGGCCGATGTGAAAGCGGGCCCATATGGCGAAGGTGACGCCGACGAACGTCAAAACGGCGCCGACATAATAGACGTTCAAGCTATGCGGGAAGATAAGAATATTGAGAGGTCCGAGCCAGGAACGATGTGCCGCCAGCAGAAAGGCGCCGATCCCGATCGGCACGGTATTGCCGAGGCGCGACAGGGGGGGTTCCTGGCGCACGGTTTTCTTGACGCCAAAAGAGGCGAAGAGCCAGATCAGAATTAAGGCGATCCAACAAGCGGGGATGAACTGATAGACGAGCATCGCTCACGCCATATCTCTATCCAACTCCGGATAATGCCGGAAAATGCCGTTTTCATTAAACGGAATACGGCGGTCCGATTGAAGATAGCGGGCAATGTTTGGCCGTTTCATGACAGCCGCACGCAAAGCACTCAAGTGCGGATAGCGGTCGGAAAGGTGCGCTGTTGCGCGCGGAAAGGCATAGCGCAACCCTTCGAAGACCTGGAAGAGCGATAGATCCACATAGGTCAATCCGCCGCCGAAGATATGGGCCGGCCCTTCAGGATTTTGCTGGAGCACCCGCTCGAAATAGCCAAGATATTTCGGAATGCGATTCTGGATGAATTCTGCCGATCGACTCTTGGCCTCCTCCTTCTGGTCTTCATAATATTTCGAGGTGGCAATGGGATGATGGGTATCATGCACTTCAGCGACAAAATCGGTAATCGTCAGCTGGAGGCCGTTCAACACATGACGTTCACCCTCATTTTGGGGGGCCAGGCGCAGCTTTGGCCCGAGATACATCAGTATGTTTGCCGCATGCGGAATAATGCGTTCGCCATCCTTCAAGAACGGCGGCGCGAACGGGATATCGGCATCGGACCTGCTGCCCATGATTGCCATCATGGCCGGTATTCCCTGTCCCTTGCTTGACGGGCCGCGGCAAACATCGACGTAATCGGCGTTGGCTTCTTCCAGCGCCAATCGCACAAACTCGCCGCGACCTTGAATGCTGTCCCAATAATAAAGCTCATAAGGCATTTATCTCTCCCGCAGCATCTCTTGCCGCCATTGCAAATCGATACGCCGTAACACAGGCCTGCTCTCGCCTTCGGCGGCATGATGCGTTGCTTGCACCTTGCGAGAACCTATCATCGGTTTTGCCAAACGAAAGGGGCCGATCCTGCGCCACGGGCTCGCGAGCCAGTCATTTGCACGGGCACGGCACTTCTTTCTCGTCCTGTTTCAGGAATGAGCGGCCTGCTCGTGGCGCTTGCGCGTTGCAGCCGCTTTCTTGGCCGATGCGGAGCGCTCGGCTGCCGGCCGGCTCGCCGAAGCGCGGCCGCCGATCCTGCCACCCTTCTCTGACGATAGATGGTTCTCCGGGTGGCCGCGACCGGAACCCGACTTCTTGCCGCCGCCACTCTCCTTGTTCACAGTTGCCCATGCGCGTTGCTCCGCTTCGTCACGGGAAACGCCGCGGCTCTCGTAACCTTCCTCGATATGCTCGGCTTTACGCTTCTGCTTGTCCGTGTAAGCGGATTTGTCTCCACGTGGCATGATCTTTCTCCCTAGTTTCGGATGAAAGACCAACCCGTCGTCACGGAAAAGGTTCCGATACCCGGCTGGGAGACGCGCGATTGATTGCGCCAAACAACGTGCGACGGTCGCTACGAGGCGCGCCACGCTGCTTGGCCGACGCGGGAAAGAACATCCCGACGGAGCGATCGATGATCAGAATAAGGATCAATGCCGCCATGAGATAAAGTGCGGCAAGTGCGAGAAGAGAAGTCATTGCGTCCCCCCTGCCCGGTCTACGCAACTGTAAGAACGGCACGCTGCAACGATCGTCGACACAACAACAAACAGATCATCGATATAGCTAGTACGCATGGCGGGGCTCCCTGACCCCTCCTATAGCACCGATGTGTGACAATTATTCCATGCCTCGCGGCCAAGCCACCGAAATCATTGCCAATATCTCGATGACAACTGTCAAGAAACGAGCGGCTCGACGCTCATCATCGAGCCGCCCTCGCCTCCGCCGCACTCACGGGGCAGCACGTGCATCAGGCCTTGGCTTTGACAGCCTTCTTCGGGGTCCGCCTCGCGGTAGGCTTGTCCGCCGCCTCTTCGACGACGGCAGCCACAGCGACCGTGGGCTTGCGCTTCGCCTTGGATTTCGCGCCGAGCTTGCTTTCCTTGCCGACGCTTTTTTCCAGAGCGATGCGCTCGCTGCTTGCCTGCTGCCAGTGCGTAACGTCACGCCCGGTCGGATAACCTTCCTCCTCCCAGATCGCATATGCACGTTTCTTGATCCATTCGTCCCGAGATTCCAACATCTGCTGTTCTCCGTTCGCATCAATGAACATGGTTGGTGATCGATGCCCGTTCTTGAAACGCGGGCTTTCATACCTCCCCCCGAGCAGCCAGGACCCCATGCATGTCGTTGGGTCATGGGGCGATTTCGCGAGTCCCGGCTCTCGAACCGCAGTGGCGCTTCACACTAAGAACACAAATTACCGTGGGGGACGGTAGCGAAGCGGCCGAACCTCGACACTATGAGCGCGACAAACACGCCGTTCAATTAAAAATATCTAATAAGGTCTGCTTTCGCACCGAAAACATCCATCTATCAAAGATCGCAAGGCGGCTGATTGCAGCTTTTGCGGTCGTGGATATACTCGCGCCATGATCGACCTTGTGGCTGCCCATTGGGGCCAAATCCTTGCCGTCCTCTCCATCACCATGGGAGCGGCTGCCGCGATCCACGCCGCCATGACCAAAGAGGATGTCCGTGCCGCGATCGGCTGGGTCGGCGTCGTCATCCTGTCGCCTATCGTTGGCGCGCTGCTCTATGCCGTAGCAGGCATCAACCGCATTCGTCGAGCCTCTCTCGGCTCACAGCGCGACGCGCTCTTTCGCGAGAACACCATCGGCAAGCTGGCCAGTTTCGACGCCGAGGACGATCAGGTGCGGCGGCTTTTCGGCGATCGTTTCGGCTCGATGAAAACGCTTGGCGACCGTGTCGTGCGCTATACCATGAGCACGGGCAACACCATCGAAATGCTGACAAGCGGCGATGTCGCCTATGCTGCCATGAAAGCCGCGATCGACGGCGCCGAACGCGCCATTCTGATGGAGACCTATATATTCGACCGCGACCCCATCGGCTTGCGGATCGCCGATGCGCTGATCGCAGCTGCCAAACGCGGCGTCAGCGTGCGCGTCCTGATAGATGCGGTCGGCGCGCGTTATTCGGTGCCGAGCATCATGGGCTATCTCAGCCAGGGCGGCGTCGATGTCGACGTCTTCAACGGCAACGTCATCATCGGACTGAGATTGCCCTATGCCAATCTGCGCACTCACCGCAAGATTCTGAGCATCGACGGGCGCATCGCGTTTACTGGCGGCATGAATATACGCCAGGGATTCACGCGCGAGTTCGCCCATGAACACAGCGCACGCGACATGCATTTCTGCGTGACAGGTCCGGCGGTTGCCGACCTCTTCAACACCGCTGCCGAGGACTGGCGCTTCACCACAGGCGAAGCTCTGGACAGCGACGAATGGCGGATTGCAGTCCCCACCAACGAGCCAGGAGCGCCTGTCTTCATGCGCGTCGTCGCCTCGGGGCCTGACCGAAGCCTCGAGACCAACCACAAGATGCTCATCGGCGCACTGTCGGTGGCGCATAAGACGATCCGCATCATGTCGCCCTATTTCCTGCCGGATCGGGAATTGATCAGCGCGCTCGTCACGGCGGCAAGACGCGGCGTAGAGGTCGACATCGTCGTGCCGACGGCCAACAATCTCGTGCTGGTGGACCGCGCCATGACAGCGCAATTCGACCAGATGCTGAAGAATTACTGTCGCATCTGGCGTGCCGAGGGTCCGTTCAACCATTCCAAGCTTCTGGCTATCGACGGAATCTGGGCCTGTGTCGGCTCGTCCAATCTCGATCCGCGATCCCTGCGCTTGAACTTCGAGGTTGATCTGGAAGTGCTCGATCGCGGTTTTGCCGGCACGATCGATGCCCATATCGGCGCGATCCTGGAGACTGCACAGCCGGTCGATCTTGAGAAATTGCGGGCGCGCCCCTTCGTCGTCAGGCTGATCGAGAAGGTACTTTGGCTCGGCTCGCCCTATCTCTGACAGCAAAGCGTAGAGACAAACTGTCCCTGTTGCAGCCTTTTTACATGACAAGGCCAACCATCGGTTCCTATACTCTGGCTGATATGCCCGACATGGTCTGATCAGGGAACGGTCGACGGAAAGATGAGAAAAAACAAAGAAAGTCTCCGTGCGAGCATTCTGGAAAGCCTGAAGAACCGAAAGAAGTCGCTTCCCAGGCCGGCAGGTCAGCCTGAGCGTCCTCAAGGTACACTGATCGCCTCATACAACGTCCATAAATGCGTTGGCGCCGACCGCCGCTTCGACCCTGAGAGAATCAGCCGGGTCATTCATGAAATAGATGCCGACGTCATCGGTTTGCAGGAGGCGGATACACGCTTCGGGGAGCGTACCGGCCTGCTCGATCTGCGCCGGCTCGAACGTGAATCCGGGCTCACCCCGGTACCGATCGCCGGCACCCGTAAGGCGCATGGCTGGCACGGCAACGTCGTTCTCTTCAGGCAAGGCACAGTACGCGACGTGCACCAGATCAAGCTGCCGGGGCTCGAGCCACGCGGCGCATTGATTGCAGAAATCGAGCTGGCGCGCGGCGGCAGCATCCGCATCATCGCCGCCCATCTCGGCCTGCTGCACCGCTCGCGCGCCCAGCAGACGCGACTGATCGTCGATCTTATGACCGACGGCCGCGAAATGCCGACCATATTGCTTGGCGATCTCAACGAGTGGCGTTTGGGCGACCGCTCGTCCCTCAATACGTTCCAGAATGCGTTCGGGCCGTTGCCTCCGGCGGTGCCGAGCTTCCCCTCGACGCTGCCGTTGTTGGCGCTCGATCGCATCATGGCAAACCGGCGCGGCATGATCTCGGCGGTCGAAGTGCATGACACGCCATTGGCCCGCGTCGCTTCCGACCATTTGCCCATCAAGGCTGTGGTCAGTCTCGAGCCGCCCGATACCGAAACCGAGGTTCGGTCGCAGGCAGTCCAAGCTTAAAAGCTTGCTGTGGTCATCACGGCCTCCCGCAGGAAGCCGCGATGAGAGTTGGACTACCCTTTTGCTCAGGCGGCATTGATGGCGGCAAAAACCTCCTCGTAACGCCCCTCTCGTTCAGCCGAGCGCCGCGCACGGTCTCGCTCGACCAGCACCTCGCCCCGAGGATGGTTTCCCGTTTCCAGCAATTGCATGACTTCCGCCACATAGGCGGCGACTGGGATGGCGCGCGGATCGATCGCCTGATGACGACCGGTAAGCTCGGTTTGCACATAGGGCGGCGAAAGCTCCAGCACTTCGACAGGGATGTTGCGAAGCTGATGGCGCAGCGATTGCAGCCAGGAATGCAGGAAGGCCTTGCTGGCGCAATAGGTCGGGAAATCAGCGCGCGGAATGAAGGCGAGGTTCGAGCTCGTCGCCATGATCGTCGCTCCCGCCCGTCTCCTGAGCACCGGCAGGAATGCGGCTATCACCCGCAATACACCCATAATATTCGTGTCGACGATAGATTGCGCGTCTGCCGCATCCCAGTCGTCTACCGTCATGTCCTCCGCGCGGGAGATACCGGCATTGGCGATGAGGACATTCAGTTCGGGAAAGCATGCCCGCACATCTCTTGCCAGTTTGGACAATGTGTTGGGATCGTCGAGATCAAGCTGCATTCCCACCAGGCCGGGTCGATCTGCCGCTATCTGCTCAAGCAGAGACAAACGCCTCCCTGTGATGATGACGCGGTTGCCGCGGTCGTGAAAGGCTTCGGCCAGCGCGCGGCCGATGCCGCTCGTGCCGCCGGTTATAAGGATCGTATTGCCGGTCATTCGCATAGTTTTGCTCCATTGTTGCGTGCGGGCTCGGCCCGATGGTTAGAGCGCACCTGTCGGCAGCCTGTAAGATTGCTCCGAGGAAAGCCGAAACAAAGCGACATGGCTGCGCAGGGGGCGCCGGCGCCAATGGGAAACGTCGTCTTCCGCAATGCTCCATGCCGGCCCACGACGCCCAGCGCTTGGAGGCGAGCAAAGCAAGCGAGAACCGCATGCTGCCGGCCGCCACGCGCGGAACACAATCGGAGCCATCAAATGGCGGATAATCGGAAATGGGAACAACGATGTCATACCATAAACGCCTCTCGTATCGAGACCTCCCTGCTGGGACCTTCTCGACAAAGGCGCGTTGGATGACGGTAACGCCTACGACAATGCTACTCGAGCAACTGTATTCCGGCGTCTAGCTTGACGCCGGCTTGTTGTCAATCCAAGGCCCCCTGTACGAGGGAGGCCTTGGATGATTGAAATCACGTAAGGACCGTTTTCGGGGGGACCGCACCGCTGCGCTTTTCACCTGCAGCCGAGAGGATGGCGACCACACAAGCCAAAATGAGCGCAACTGCACCGAGCACCGGCAGGCTACGATAGCCATATCCGCCCTCCAGCAAGGCAGCGCCGACAACCGCGGCAATCGCGATACCGATGTTGAATCCTGATGGAATGAGGGAAGAAGCCAGGCTCGGCGCGTCCGCGGTCCACATAAGGATGCGAGCCTGAATAGGAGTGCCGATAGCAAAGTTGAGCGCACCCCAGACAAAAATCGTGACCGTCATCGCCAGAGGATAGGGGCTAACCATATAAAGGATTGAGAGTGTTACGGCCTGAATGGCAAGCAGCGCAATGAGCGACGGCATGAGCCTCCAATCGGACAGTCGCCCACCGATGAAAACGCCAAGCGTTGCCCCGACGCCGTTGAGCAGCAACACCCAGGGAATGACCATGGCATCAAGGCCCGTCACCTCTTGCAGCAGGGGCGTTATGTAGGTGAAAGGCACCATCTGTCCGATCATCAGAGCAAGCATCATGATGAGTGATGTCCAAACCTGCTGACGGCCGAGAACGCGGACCTCTTTGCCCAGATGGCCGGACTGTCGCGGTTCAGCCTTGGTTTGCGGGATCAACACCCATATTGCCACCAGTGCGAGGGCGCCGACTACGGTCATCGCCCAGAACGTCGTCCGCCATCCCCAAAGGCCACCGATCGCGGCGCCTGCGGGCACGCCGATGATGTTGGAGACCGTCAGGCCCGCGAGAATTACGGACACGGCGCGACCTCGAAAGGCCTGCGGGACGAGACCAACGGCAACCACCATCGCAATGCCGAAATAGGCGCCATGAGCAACGGCGGTCGCAACGCGGAAGACCAGCATGCTGGCGAAGCTAGGAGCAAGTGCGCAGGCGACTTGGCCCAGGCAGAAGGCTGTCGTGAGGGCGAGAAGAATAGTGCGCCGCGAAACCTGCCGCGTGGCCATCGTCAGGAATGGCCCGCCAATCGCGATGCCCAGCGCATAACCGGAAACCAGATAACCCGCGAAAGGAATGGAAACACCCAGTCCGTGAGCCACATCCGGGAGAATACCCGCAATGACGAATTCGGTAGTGCCGAACGCGAAGGCGGCGAGAAACAAAGCAAATAGGGGTAAGGGCACGTCCATCTCCCATATAAAGGCATAAGGATTTCTTTATATTACAACCAAAAGGACATCAAGCGTCGCTTGCGAGAAAGTGAGCACAGCGCTGCAATCCGACAGAGCTTTCTATGGTGCAGCGAGCAAAATTTTCAGAGACGGAAGCTGTTGCCGGCTGCATTCAGCGCACGCCGTCTAAAGGCTCATCGGCTCAAGAGGATTATACAGGCACGCACCTGCGCCATCGGCTATGTGCCGCGAACCAAGCTGCGATAACGCTGCTGGCTGCCCATGAGATGCCGCCGCATCGCAGCCCTGGCGACATCCTCGTCCCGGTCAGAAATCGCCTCGGCGATCTGGCGATGTTCGACCTGAATTTGCATGATGTAGTCTGCGTCGGCGTCTTCATCGCGGTGATCGAGCAGGAGGGAGCGCGGTATCATCTTCCTGCCGCTCAGTTCCAGAAACTCCTTGAAACGCGGATTATTGGTTGCATCCGCTATGGCCATGTGAAAGGCAAAATCGGCGTCGGATGTGGCGGCGCCAGCACGCAAGGCACGATCGATATCCTTGCAGCGCTCAAGGATGGCCTCCTCCTGGGCCGGCGAGCGGCGAATGGCCGCAATCCCCGCCGCCTCCGTCTCGACCGCGGTACGCAGTTCCAGCATCTCGATAATCGAGGAAATCCGGGCGGGGTCGGTCGCCATCAGCTCTGCCAAGGGAAACGGCTGCACCGCACTTACAAAGACACCGACACCGTGCCGCACTTCGACAAGACCGTCGGCGCGCAACGACGCGATCGCCTCGCGAATGACGGTGCGGCTGACCTTGTAGCGTTCGGTCAATCCCCCTTCGCTCGGCAGCCTCTTACCGGCTGGCGATGCGCCGTCGAGAATATCCTGGCGCAATTGCTGAGCGACATAGTCTACGAGGTTGCGTTTGCCGGGAGGCTGCGCGTCGCCCTCTTTGCGCGCGATCATACCCTCACGCCGCATCTCGTTCCTCCTAAATTTCGCCGGCCAATTCTACAGATGTATGATGACTGCGGAAAGGACATATTATAACTTGTTCGCAACGACATCGATCGGGAGACAATCATGTTGCAAACACTATTGCTTACGGGCGCGGCCGGCGGCGTGGGCCAGGCGCTCAGACCGCTTCTGTCGCAAATTGCCGAAAACGTCATCCTGTCCGATCTCACACCGATACGTGACCTGAGGCCGAGTGAGCGTTTCGTCGCCTGTGACCTCGCTGATCGCGATGGCGTCAACGCTCTCGTCACAGGAGTCGATGGCATCATCCATCTCGGCGGGATCTCCGTGGAAAAGCCCTTCGATTTGATCGTGCAAGGCAACATCGTCGGACTATACAATCTCTATGAAGCGGCGCGCGCTGCCGGTAGACCGCGCATCGTCTTTGCGAGCTCGAACCACACGATCGGCTTCTATCGGCGCGACGAGCGCATCGACAACAAGGTGCCGACGCGGCCGGATTCGCTTTATGGTGTCTCGAAGGTCTTCGGCGAGGCTGTCGCCAGCCTCTACTTCGACAAGTTCGGCCAGGAGACGTTGTCAGTCCGCATCGGCTCCTGCTTTCCGGAACCACGCAATACGCGCATGCTGGCGACCTGGTTCAGTGTGCGGGACTTTCTGTCCCTCTGCGGCTGTGCCTTCGACGCGCCGCGTCTTGGGCACACGGTCATTTACGGCGTTTCCGACAATGACGAGCAATGGTGGGACAACAGCAATGCCGCCTTCCTTGGCTGGAGACCAAAGGATAACGCCGCCCATTGGCGAGCTGAAATTCTGTCGAAAACACCGCAGGACGATCCGAACGATCCGGCGGTCATTTATCAGGGCGGCGGCTTCGCATCCGCTGGTCACCCGGAAGACTGATCGGCCAAACTCGCCTCGACAACAAAGACCGGTTTCAGGTGACGCTACGGAACAAGGTCCAGCGGGTCGGTCTGAAAGCAACGCGGTTGCGATCGAGCGCGTCCGCCTTGTTCGGCGGCAGCTCGATTTCGATATTGTCATGGCTGGCGCCGATATCGATTTCGAGATGTCGCGTACCGGCGACGCGCCGGCTGGCGATGAGCAGACCGGCGATGGAGCCGCCGTCGCCTTCCTGTAACTCTATGTCGTGCGGCCGGAAATAGAGATGGGCCTCGCCATCCGGCTCGTGCGGCGTGCTCAGCCCCAACGGCCTGTCTTCGAACCATATCTCGCCGCTGGCAATGCGTACCTTGACGCGATTGGATTGACCGATGAAACCGTAGACAAACGGAGAATTCGGCGTGTCGTAGATTTCGTCCGGAGTGCCGACCTGCTCGATGGCTCCCTTGTTGAGCACGACGACGCGATCGGCAAGCTCGAGCGCTTCCTCCTGGTCATGCGTGACGAAAACCGTGGTGTGACCGGTCCGATCATGGATTTCCCGCAGCCACTTGCGCAAATCCTTGCGTACCTGTGCATCGAGCGCGCCGAACGGCTCGTCCAACAGCAGAACATTCGGCTCGACTGCCATGGCGCGTGCCAGTGCCACGCGCTGACGCTGACCGCCGGAGAGCTGCGCCGGGTAGCGCTTTTCCAAACCGTTCAGCTGCACGAGTTCCAGCAATTCCAGCGCGCGCCGACGAATTTCCTCGCGCGGTGGACGACGCGATGCCGAGCGCACCTTCAGGCCGAAAGAGATGTTGTCCAAGACGGTCATGTGCCGGAAGAGCGCATAATGCTGAAACACAAAGCCGATATTTCTCTGCTGCACGGTCTTTCGCGAGGCATCATCCTCACCGAAGAAGATCTTGCCCTCCGTCGGCGTTTCCAGTCCGGCGATCAGGCGCAGAAGCGTCGTCTTGCCAGAGCCAGACGGACCGAGGAGCGCAATCAGCTCGCTCGAGCGAATATCCAGGGACACGTCATGCAATGCGGGAAAGCGACCGAATTCCTTACGCAGGTTTTGAACGCGAACTTCCATCAAGAATTCCTTCAGTGACGCCGGCTGGCTGCGATCTCTTCGCTATAGCGCATTTCCAGCAGCGTCTTCAGCAATAGTGTGACAAGGGCAAGCAGGGCCAGAAGCGTGGCAACGGCAAAAGCCCCTGAGAAATTATATTCGTTGTAGAGGATCTCGACCTGCAGCGGCATGGTGTTGGTTTCGCCGCGAATGTGACCCGAAACGACCGAAACGGCACCGAATTCGCCCATGGCACGGGCATTGCAGAGCAACACGCCATAGAGCAGGCCCCATTTGATATTCGGCAGGGTGACATACCAGAAGGTCTGCCAACCATTGGCACCGAGCGAGAGGGCGGCCTCTTCGTCGGCGCTACCCTGTTCCTGCATTAAAGGGATCAATTCGCGCGCCACGAAGGGGAAAGTCACGAACATCGTTGCGAGGACGAGGCCGGGAACCGCGAACAAAACCTGCAAGCCGTGGCTTTGCAGCCATGGCCCGAGCACGCTGTTGGAGCTGAAAAGCAGCACGAACACCAGGCCGGAAATGACGGGAGAGACCGAGAACGGTAGATCGATCAGGGTCGTGAGGAAAGCCTTGCCCTTGAACTCGAATTTGGCGATCACCCAGGCGGCTGCAACACCACAGATAAGGTTCAGCGGCACGCTGATGCCGGCAACGATCAAAGTCAGCCGGATGGCAGCAAAAGTCTCCTCGTCGACCAGAGCTTCGAAGAAGGTCCCAATGCCCTTGCGAAAGGCTTCGACGAATACTGCCGCCAGGGGCAAAAGCACCATAAGCGTCAGAAAAATGAGCGAAATCAGCACGAAAACGATGCGTGCGACCCGGCTTTCGGTGATGACGGAATGTTCTACCGTGGAAATGCCAGAAAGATCATGCGCCATAGCCATACCTCCTTCTGCTCCAGGACTGAATGAGATTGATGATCAGAAGCATGGTGAAGGAGATAAGCAGCATCAACGTCGCGATCGCCGTTGCCGCCGCATAATTGTACTCCTCGAGGCGGATGACGATCAGCAGCGGAGCGATCTCCGAGACATAGGGCTTGTTGCCGGCAATGAAGATGACTGATCCGTACTCGCCGGCGGCACGCGCAAAGGCAAGCGCAAAACCAGTGAGCGCGGCAGGCGCAAGCCCCGGCAGCAGCACCCGCGTAATCGTCTGGAAACGGCTTGCACCCAGGGTCGCAGCAGCCTCCTCCACTTCGCGGTCGATTTCCTCCATGACGGGCTGTGCCGTTCGCACCACGAAAGGCAGTCCAACGAAAATCAGCGCGATGATGATACCGATCGGCGTGAAAGCGATCCTTATGCCGAGTGGCGTCAGAAACTGGCCGATCCAGCCATTCGGCGCATAGAGCGTCGTCAGTGCGATACCGGCGACTGCCGTCGGCAGGGCAAAGGGCAAATCGACCATAGCGTCGAGAATGCGCTTGCCGGGAAAGCGGTAGCGCACCAGCACCCAGGCCAGGATGAGACCAAGCACGGCGTTGACGAGCGCAGCGACGAAAGCGCCACCAAAGCTCATTCGCAGCGCATAAAGCGTGCGGACATCAAGAGCCAGTGCCCAAAACTTCGACCAGCCGAGAGCGCTGCTCTTCCACAGCAATCCCGACAGCGGAATGAGGACGATGAAGATGAGCCAAGCCAAGGTAACGCCGAGCGCCAATCCGAAGCCCGGAATGACACTCGGCTGCCGAAACCGCCACCGTTTGCGGGTTATGGAATGCATTCAGTCTTATTGCCCCGGCTTGTAGATCTGATCGAAGACACCACCGTCGTCGAAGAACTTCGGCTGAGCTTGGCTCCATCCACCGAAATCGTCAATCGTCGCCAGCTTCAAAGCCGGGAACCGTGCGATATCCTTAGGATCGGCCGCTTCCGGCTTGGTCGGCCGGTAATAGTGCTTGGCGGCGATCTTCTGACCTTCGTCCGAGTAGAGATAGTTCAAATAGGCTTCCGCGATCTTGCGGGTGCCCTTCTTGTCGACATTGCCATCGACGACGGCCACGGGAGGATCGGCGCGGATGGAAACGGATGGGGTCACGATCTCGAATTTATCGGGGCCAAGTTCGTCGAGCGACAGATAGGCTTCGTTTTCCCAGGCGAGCAGCACATCGCCGAGGCCGCGCTGCACAAAGGTCGTCGTTGCGCCGCGCGCGCCGGCATCGAGAACCGGGACATGTTTCAGAAGCTTGGACACGTAGTCCTGCGCCTTGGCATCGTCGCCACCATTGGCCTGCTTGGCCCAGGCCCATGCCGCCAGAATGTTCCAGCGGGCACCGCCCGACGTCTTCGGGTTAGGCGTGATGACTTCTACACCGTCCTTGACCAGATCCGGCCAGTCCTTGATGCCCTTCGGATTACCCTTGCGGACCAGGAAGACGATGGTCGAGGTGTAAGGAACAGAATTGTTCGGGAATTTACTCTTCCAGTCGGCGGGAATCTTATTGGTCGCTTTGGCGATCGCATTGATATCGCCTTCGAGCGCCAGGGTCACGACATCGGCGTCAAGACCATCGATGACCGAGCGGGCCTGAGCGCCGGAACCGCCATGAGACGCCTTGATGTTGACGGTCTCGCCGGTGTCCTTTTTCCACTTTGCTGCGAAGACGGCGTTGAAATCCTTGTACAGCTCGCGCGTCGGATCGTAGGAAACATTCAGAAGCGTCTTATCCGCCGCCCATGTCGGCGCAACGGCCGCAATCGAAAAACTGCCGATCAGAACTGCTGTGGCGAGAAGCCGGGAAAGCCTTATCGTCTGCATGGATGAACCCCCTTCGTTTGCCCCTAAACCCTATCAACTTGGTCGTATAAAGTAACGAAGACCGTTCCCGTTTTCAGGAACTTCGGAGAACAACATCCCATAGAATCAAAGAAAATGAAATCGCATTCCCGCACCGGCACATTATCGCAAACACCATAGCCGATGGCGGCCTCAAACCTGAAAGATGGAATAGAGCTCGTCGGCGCTCTTTGCCTGCTTCATCTGCGCCTGCACACCGTCCATCCTCAATCGTCTTGCGATCGCGGCCAGCACGTTTAGATATTCGCTGCGGCCGCCCTCCCCGAAAAGCAGCACGAAGGCCCATTCAGTCGGGATATCGTCGATGGCCTCGAAATCCACTGGTTGAGCGAAACGGGCCAGAAGACCGCGAGGCCGCGTCATGCCCGCAATCGCGGAATGCGGAACCGCGACGCCATTGCCTATTCCGGTCGTCCCGAGCTTTTCGCGCGTCTCGAGCGCCCGCAATACGGCAGCGCCGTCCAGGCCGAAACAGGTCGCGGCTTTCGAGGACAGCGTCTGCAAAGCCCGCCATTTTGTCGGCGCAGCCACTCCGATGAAGACATGCTCGGGCAGGATGATGGTGGAGAGGTCCATGGTCGCTCTTACGGGTCGGACAAATCGATGAATGATGCGCAAGTTTCGCGGATGTTGGTCGAGCACGGGCCTTGCTCGACCAGCATCCAAAACCCGTCATCTCATTCCGGTTCGCGAAGACGATAGCCAACGCCGGTTTCGGTGGTGATGTAGTGAGGCTGATCGGGCACCTGCTCGATCTTCTGCCGGAGCTGGCGGACATAGACCCGCAGATATTGCACATCCGCCGCCGGCCCCCAGATCTGCTTCAGCAGGAATTGGTGGGTCAGCACCTTGCCGGCATGCTGAGCGAGCACGCGCAGGATGTCATACTCCTTCGGCGACAGCTTGATCTCGCTGCCATCGACCTTGACGATACGCTTGACGAGATCGATCGAAAGACCGCCGGTCTGGAAAATCGCCTTTTCCCCCTGCTGCTGCAGGCGGTGACGCAAGGCAACGCGAATGCGCGCCGCAAGCTCGTTGACGCCAAATGGCTTGGTAATATAGTCGTCCGCGCCGCTTTCCAGGGCCTTGACGATACCGGCCTCATCGGTGCGGCTCGACAAGATAACAACTGGTATCTGCACCCCGTCTTCACGCCATTCGATCAAAAGATCCTGCCCGGATTTGTCTGGCAGCCCGAGATCGAGAACGACCAGATCGGGCCGATCCTCGTTGACCGAAGCCCGGGCGGTGGCGGCATTCTGGGCCTCGTTGACAACGTAGCCCTGGGCACCGAGGCCGACACGCAGCAGTTTGCGGATCGGCGGCTCGTCATCGACGACGAGAATCTTGACGGCAGTCGTGTTCATTTCAATTCATCCAGCTTCGGGACATCGTTTGGTCTTGGCATGCGGATGGTAAAGACCGCCCCTTGGCGATCCGTTCGGTTACCGGCAGCAATCGTGCCGCCCATAGCTTCGACAAAGCCGCGGCAGATGGAAAGGCCAAGCCCCGTGCCCGCCCTCACCTGGTCTCCCTTGCGCACACGGTAGAACGTGTCGAAAACGCGCTCGAGATCGGCGGGCGGGATACCGGGCCCCTCATCCATGACGCGGAACACGATATTGTCGATATCGGCCCAGGCTTCGAGGCGAATGGCCGAACAATCCGGGGCATATTTGGCGGCATTGTCGAGCAGATTGAACAGAACCTGCTCGAAAAGGACCGGATCGACCTTCACCATTGGCAGGTCGACGGGAATTTGCACCTCAGCGCGGTGGCGGTTGAGGATTTTTTCGGCGCGCCGCAGCGCACTGCCGACAATATCACCGCCATAATGCAACGCATAATTCGGCTCCATCGCACCGGACTCGATCTTGGTCATGTCGAGCAGGTTGACAATGAAACGGTTGAGCCGTTCGGATTCATCGATAACCGTCGACAGAAGATCGACACGATCCTCATGCGGCAGCGTTTCCAGATAGTCCCGCAGTGTGCCCGCAGCCCCCATGATTGCTGCGAGCGGCGTCTTCAGGTCATGGGAAATGGAGGTCAGCAGCGCCGAGCGCAACCGGTCCGCCTCGACGGCCAGCTTGGCTCGGTCGACATCCGCCACCAATTGCACGCGCTCGATGGCGAGCGCCGCTTGATCTGCAAGAGCGTCGAGAAGCCGCTGCTGCTCCGGCGTCAGAAGCGGGCCTTCGCGGCGGTCGCTGTCGAGACCGATAACGCCGACGGCGGTGCGGCCAGTGCGCAGGGGCACGTACAGGCGCTTGGCACCCGGCAGGGTATCGGCACCGCGACCGGCGGCATGATTGTGCTCCCAGGCCCAGCGCGCCGCGGCGATATCGGCATCGTCGAGCGTATCGTCAGGCGGATAGCCGGCCCTGACGGCGATCGTGCCGTGCTCCGGCAAAAGCAGAACGACGCGCAGCTTCAACATCGAGGCGAGTTGGAAGGCAGTTGCCCACAAGACATCATCGAGCGTGCCGGTGCCGGCGAGCTTCTTGGAAAACAGATAGAGGTCTTCGGTTGTTCGAGCACGCTGACGCGCGGCAAAGGCCTGCCGCTGCACCGTTGCCGTCAGGTTACTGGCGATAATCGCGACGCCGAGGAAGAAGAAGAAAGCCAGCACGCTTTCCGGATCACTGATCGTCAGCGTGTAGCGCGGCGTCAGGAAGAAAAAATTGAAGGCAAGAGCACCAAGAATACAGGAATAGAGCGCCGGGCGCAGACCCTGTGTCACGGCGCTGGCAAGGACCGCCATCAGGAAAACCAGCGCCAGATTGCGCACGTCCAGGACCTGATCGAGGATGACGCAGAAGCCCAGCGCGATGGCGACATACAGCGTTGCCAGAGCATAGCCGCGCAACTGGAAAGGAGACGGCGAAGGCGCGACTTTGACACCACGATTGGCCGCCGGTCCATCGACCTCGCTGCCGGAAATGACATGCACGCTGATGTCGCCGGCCTTGCGGATGAGATCGTAGGAAACCGAACGCCGCGACCAGTCGCGCCACGACCCGATCTTCGGCGAGCCGATGACGATATGGGTCACGTTGTTGCTGGCCGAATGGCGAAGCAGTTCCTCCGCCACCTCGCGGCCCGGAAGGGTTATGGCCTCGCCTCCGAGCTGCTCGGCGAGCCTCAGTGTTGCAGCAATCGTATCGCGCTGCGCTTCCGTGAGGCTGATCGAGCGATTGGTCTCGACATAGACGGCGGCCCAGGGCGCGCGCAGACGTGACGCCATGCGCGCGGCATAACGCACCAGCGAGGCGGAGCGTGGGTGATGGTCGATGGAGACCAGCACGCGCTCGCCCGCGGCCCAAGGCCCGGAAATGGCATGGGCCTGCATATGCGTCAAAAGCTGATCGTCGACGCGCTGCGCCGTGCGCCTCAGCGCCAATTCGCGCAGCGCCGTCAGATTGCCCGGCGTGAAATAGTTGGTCAGCGCCCGCTCGGCGGTCTTCGACACATAGACCTTGCCATCATGCAGGCGCTTGATGAGGTCGTCCGGCGTCAGATCAATAATCTCGACGTCATCGGCAAGATCGATGATCGAATCGGGCACCGTTTCCCTGACGCGGATACGCGTGATCTGCGATACGACGTCGTTCAGGCTTTCGACATGCTGGATATTCAGCGTCGTATAAACATCGATGCCGCGCTCCAGGAGCTCTTTGACATCGAGATAGCGCTTGGGATGGCGGCTGCCATGCGCATTCGTGTGCGCGAGTTCGTCGACCAGCACCAATCCGGGCCGGCGTCTCAGGATGGCGTCGAGATCCATCTCCTCGAGCGCCCTGCCCTTGTAGTCGACCTCGACGCGCGGGATGATTTCGAAACCGTCTAGCAGAGCCTGCGTTTCGCGCCGGCCGTGGGTCTCGACCACACCGACGACCACGTCCACGCCATCCGTAATCTTTGCTCTGCCGGAAAGCAGCATTTCATAGGTTTTACCGACGCCGGGCGCTGCACCTAGAAAGATTTTCAGCCGTCCGCGTGCCTCGGCCTTTGCTTTTTCCAAAAGCGCGTCAGGCGAAGGCCTGCTTGTCATGTCGCGGCTGTCATCTGCCATCGGTGGGACGTCTTTCATGACGAGGTTGAGACGGCGCAAACCGTCTCAACCTACTCAACTTACTGTTTCATAGAAGCATCGAGGGCTTGGTTCAATGCCAGCACGTTGACGACCGGCTCACCCAGGACGCCGAACTCCCGGGATTCGACGGCGGCATCGACAATCGCCTTGAGCTTGGCCTCATCCATGTTGCGCGCCTTGGCCACACGCGGGATCTGGAAATAGGCGGCATCCGGCGAGATGTCCGGGTCAAGGCCACTGCCGGAAGTCGTCACCATATCCATCGGAACCGGCAGGTTGGGGTTCTGCGCCTGCAGCGTCGCGGCATCACCCTTGATGCGGGTTATCAAGCTCGAATTGGTCGGACCGAGATTGGAGCCACCCGAATTCGCCGCATTGTAGGGCGCCGAAATCGTCTTGGACGTATCATTCGGGTCGGTGCCAGTCGTGGCCGAAGGGCGGCCATGGAAATACCCATCGGTAGCGAAGTTCTGGCCGATGAGGCTGGAGCCTACGACCTTGCCATCCTTTTCCACCAGGCTGCCATTAGCCTGATGGGGGAAGAGAGCCTGGGCGGCGCCCGTCATGGCGAGCGGATAAGCAAGGCCGGTCAGGACGGTCGTAGCAACGACCATGACGATGGCGGGTCTGATTTGTTTCAACATGAGGGAACTCCTTAGGCGAGGCCGATGGCGTTGATCGCCAGATCAATGGCCTTGATGCCGATGAAGGGAACGATGATGCCGCCGAGGCCGTAAATCAGCAGGTTGCGGCTCAGCAACGCGCCGGCACCGATCGGACGATAGCGGACGCCCTTCAGCGACAGCGGGATCAGCGCAACGATGATCAGAGCATTGAAGATGATAGCCGAGAGAATGGCACTCTGCGGCGTCGCAAGCCCCATGATGTTCAGCATCTTCAGCTGCGGATAGAAGGCAATGAACATCGCGGGAATGATGGCGAAGTATTTCGCGATGTCGTTGGCGATCGAGAAGGTGGTTAACGCGCCGCGGGTCATCAGCAACTGCTTGCCAATTTCGACGATCTCGATCAGCTTTGTCGGGTCGCTGTCGAGATCCACCATGTTGCCGGCCTCGCGGGCGGCAACGGTACCCGTGTTCATGGCCACGCCGACATCGGCCTGGGCAAGTGCCGGAGCATCGTTGGTGCCGTCGCCGCACATGGCAACGAGCTTGCCCTTGGACTGCTCCTCGCGCATCAGCGCCAGCTTCATTTCCGGGGTCGCCTGAGCAAGGAAGTCGTCGACGCCGGCTTCCGCTGCAATGGCTGCGGCGGTCAGCGGATTGTCGCCCGTGATCATGACCGTGCGGATACCCATGCGGCGCAGCTCGGCAAAACGCTCGCGGATACCGCCCTTAATGATGTCCTTGAGGTGAATGACGCCAAGCAGACGGCCGTCGCGAGCAACGGCGAGCGGCGTGCCGCCTGCCTTGGCAATCTCGTCGGCGATTCCCTGCAGTTCACGCAGCATTTCGCTCGAGGTGCGCGACATGACCGCCGTACCGTCGGTGCCGTTATTGGCGGCGCCATCGACATAGGCGAGCACGGCATCGACTGCCCCCTTGCGGATCGACGAGCCATCAAGGTCGACACCGCTCATGCGGGTCTGAGCGGTAAAGGGAACGAAAGTCGCCTTCAGGCTCGTCATGTCACGGCCACGGATGGCATATTTCTCCTTGGCAAGCACGACGATCGAGCGTCCCTCAGGCGTTTCGTCGGCAAGCGAGGCAAGCTGCGCTGCATCGGCCAGATCCTGCTCGCTGACGCCTCGAACCGGGCGGAAAGCCGTTGCCTGGCGATTGCCGAGGGTGATCGTGCCGGTCTTGTCGAGCAGCAAGGTGTCGACGTCGCCAGCGGCCTCGACGGCGCGACCGGACATGGCAAGCACATTGAAGCGGACCAGACGGTCCATACCGGCAATACCGATCGCCGACAGCAATGCACCGATGGTGGTCGGGATCAGCGTCACGAATAGGGCGACAAGCACGACGGTCTGGATCGAACCGCCAGCATAGGCGGCAAAGCTCGGGATGGTGACTGTAGCAAGTACGAAGATCAGCGTCATGCCGGCCAGCAGGATGTTGAGCGCGATCTCGTTCGGCGTCTTCTGACGCTCGGCACCTTCCACCAGCGCGATCATACGGTCGATGAAGGTCGAGCCAGCGGCGGCAGTGATGCGCACGCGGATCTCATCCGACAGGACCTGCGTACCGCCCGTTACGGCCGAGCGGTCACCACCCGATTCTCGGATGACAGGCGCGGATTCGCCCGTGATTGCGGCTTCGTTGACGGAAGCGACGCCTTCGATGACCTCGCCGTCCGAGGGGATGATGTCCCCGGCTTCGACCAGCACGACGTCGCCGACCTTCAGGCTGGTGCCGGGCACCATCTTGTAGTCGGTACGGCTATTACCGACAAGCAGCTTCGCCTGGGTTTCGGTGCGCGACTTGCGCAGTGAGTCCGCCTGCGCCTTGCCGCGGCCTTCGGCAACGGCCTCGGCGAAATTGGCGAACAATACCGTGAACCACAGCCAGATATTGATCTGCAGTGAAAAGCCGAGATTACCGCCGCCGGTGATGAGGTCGCGCAGGAAGAGGATGGTCGTCAGCATCGAAACGACGGCGACCACGAACATGACGGGGTTCTTGGCAAGCGTGCGCGGGTTCAACTTCTTGAAGGAAGCGCCGATCGCCGGAACGAGGATGCGAGAATCCAGAATACTCGCTGATTTTAACTGGCTCATAAGAGGCTCCAGCGTGAAGAGGAAAAGGTCAGATCGGAACGCTGCCGATCAGCCGATAAGAAATCCGAAAACGACTAGACCGAGGAACAGAGCGATCATCGCCAGGAGGATGGCATCGGATGCGCAGGTCGTTCCGGTCGGACCACGCCCCCTGTCGGAGGGGCGTGGATCGATCGCTTTTCTAAGCTTGCTCAGAAGCGGTTGGCTCATGGCCGTCGTTCCTTAGAAGGCCTGACCGGTGATCATCGCGAGGTGTTCGACGATCGGTCCAAGCGCAAGCGCCGGGAAGAAGGTCAGACCACCGACGATCAGGATCGTGCCGACGAGCAGGCCGACAAAGAGCGGTCCGTCGGTCGGGAAGGTGCCGGCCGAGGCGGGAACCGTCTTCTTGGTGATCAGCGAACCGGCAATGGCAAGTGCCGGAACGATGACCAGGAAGCGGCCGATCAGCATGACGAGGCCGAGCGTGATGTTGAACCAAGGCGTGTTGCCCGAAAGACCGCCAAAGGCCGAACCATTGTTTGCCGCAGCAGAGCTGTAGGCATAGAGGATTTCGGAGAAACCGTGCGGGCCGGCATTGCCGACGGAAGCCACTGCCGAAGGCAGCACGGCAGAAATGGCAGTGAAGATCAGCATGCCGAAGGGCAGGCAAAGCACGGCGAGCATCGCCATCTTCACTTCTTTGGCTTCGATCTTCTTGCCGAGATATTCCGGCGTACGGCCGACCATCAGCCCTGCAACGAAGATGGCGATGATGATGAACATCACGATGCCGTAGAAGCCGGCGCCGACGCCACCGATGATAACTTCGCCAAGCTGCAGGTTGATGAGCGGGATCAGGCCACCGATAGCGGTGAAGCTGTCGAGCATGCCGTTGACCGCACCGCAGGACGCAGCCGTAGTGATGACGGCGAACAGCGAGGAGGCGACAATGCCGAAGCGAACTTCCTTGCCTTCCATGTTGCCGCCCTGGATGCCGAGCGCATGGACCAGCGGGTTGCCGGCAGCTTCAGCCCAATAGGTGATGATAACGCCTGCAATGAAGAGAGTGCACATTGCAGCCAGGATCGCCCAGCCCTGACGCTGGCTGCCGACCATTCGACCGAAGACGTTGGTCAACGCCGCGCCGATCGCGAAGATCGACAGCATCTGGATGAGGTTGGAGATTGCGTCCGGATTTTCGAACGGATGCGCCGAGTTGGCGTTGAAGAAGCCGCCGCCATTGGTGCCTAGCATCTTGATGGCAAGCTGCGATGCGACGGGACCAACGGCGATCGTTTGCTGAGCGCCTTCGAGGGTCGCCGCGTTCACATAGGGGCCAAGCGTCTGCGGAACGCCGAGATAGACGTATACCAGCGTCAGCACGATGCAGATGGGCAGCAGCACATAGAGCGTGGCACGGGTCATATCGACCCAGAAGTTACCGATCGCCTTGCCCGAAGCACGCGCGAATGCGCGGATCAACGCAATGGCGATGGCAATGCCGGTTGCTGCGGACACGAAGTTCTGCACAGTCAGACCTGCCATCTGCACGAGGTAGGACATCGTGCTTTCGCCGCCGTAGTTCTGCCAGTTGGTATTGGTGACGAAGCTCGTAGCGGTGTTGAAGGACAGTTCAGGACCGACCGCAGTCATGCCCGCCGGATTGTACGGCAAGCCGGCCTGCAGTCGCTGCAGCGCATAGAGAACGATGAAGCCAGCAAGGCTGAACAGCAGCAGCGAAACCGAGTAGGTCGTCCAATGCTGGTCTTCACGTTCGTCCGTGCCGGCCAAGCGGTAAAGTCCTCGCTCCACAGGACCGAGGACATAAGAAAGGAGTGTGCGCTCGCCGGTAAACACACGTGTCATGTAACCGCCAAGCGGTTTGACGAGCAGAAGGAGGATCCCGATGAAAATCAGGATCTGGAGCCATCCGTTGAGGGTCATGGAAGTAACTTTCCCTATCCAGCGCTGTTAGAAGCGCTCGGGGCGAATGAGAGCATAGACCAGATAGGCGGTGAGAAAGAGCGTCACGCCGCCACCGAGAATGTAATCGAGAAGCATTGTCGTCTCTCCGGCTAGAGGCTGTCGCAGGCCTTAGTGTAAGCGACGCAGAGGAGGAAAAATAAAACGCCGATCCCGACAAGAAAAATGTCCATCATCGATCGCGAATCCTTGATTGTTATTGTTGAGTGCAGAAGCGATGGGGAGCGCCGCAGATGAACAGCGCTTCTTTTCTTTCTGCCAAGGGAGAAGAACACTTCGCGTGCATCTTCCATCGACAATATGCGGCCGAATGGCATTAAGGTTCGAGACGGGCGCCAAAGCAAAGATATAAAAATCTTATAAATGCCAGCTCCGGTCATTCGGGCTGGCGACCGCGTCTTTATAACCTGGCCTGCACTTAAGGACCTCGGCGCGAAAAGCGCCGCGGCGAACTGCACGGAAAGGCGCGCTCAGCGAAGCGATCTTCACTGGATTGGGCGATCTGGATCACGTCCAAAGGAAAAGCCGCATATCGGCGTTCCCAGCGCGACGAAGGTGACGACAGGATAATTGAGCGCTTCAAGAGCTTGAATGGAGGAATGCGGGGAGGATCTACGCGCGGAAAGTGGCCGCCGTGCATTCGCCTGACAAGGATGCTCCGGGCTCCCAGACGGTGGAGCTAGCCGAAAAGAATGACGCTCTAAAAAAGAAAGACCGATGAGCGTGTCAGCGAAAAACCCGCTGAGACAGTGGCGCCCGCCCTCAAAGATTGCAAGGGCGGGCGCAAATCAATTCCAGGCAGCCAGTTTAAGCGTGCGCAGCATCCGTGCCCTGGATGGCCGAAAGCGTCCAGTCCGAACCGGGCTTGCGCACGAAGGTCCAGAGCTCAACCGTTTCCGATGGCTTGTGATCGTCGCCGTCGACGAGCTTGCCCGTCGTACGATCGAGCATGGCGTCGATGCTGGAATAGCGCATCGCGAGCGTCGCGTATTCGGCATTGTCCTCGCGCCACGCTTCGGCGATATCACCCTGCAGCAGGCGAACGTCAGTTACACTGTTGCGTACGCCATTGGTGGCATTCTCGCCCAATTCTTCCGCAAGGTAGGACATTGCCTCCGGCGTAGTCAGCCGGCGCAGGGTCGCGTAGTCTTCCTTGCCGTAGGCAGACTGGACTTCGGTCAAAAGCCGCTCGAAGCGATCGAGATCGGCCTGTTGCAATCCGATTTCGTCCTCGGCCTGTCGGGCTTTCTGAGCAGCGCCGGCCATCGCACCACCACCGATCGTCGGAATGGAGAAGGACGGACGCGGCGAGGTGCCGGCATTGTTCATCGCGTTCACATTATAGGGCGAACCCGTTCCCGGTGCCGCATATTGCGTGCGCTGGCGGTTTGCGAAGAAGCGCATGGCAAAGCTGACGGCAGCGATGATCAGACCGATCTGCAGCAACATGCCAAGGAAGCCGAAGCCGCCGCCGAAACCATGGCCGAGCATCATACCGAGCAGGCCACCGGCGAGCAGGCCGCCGATCATCGATCCGCCAAATCCGCCGAAGAAGCCGGGACGCTGCGGCGCGCCGACCGGCTGCTGCGCGGCGGGCTGCTGAGGTCTGGTTGTCATCGTCCGATCGATCGGAGCGGCCTGCGTCGGAGCCGTTCGCGTTGTGGCGGGCGCGTCAAACGTCCGCGTTCCGCGGCTGCCGAACCCGCTCGAGCCGGCACGGCGTGCGTCGGCAACATCGAAGGTCGCTACCGTGGAAGCTGTAGCGAGCAGGACGATGGCTGCGATCTTGGCAAAACGGGGAACTGCACTCAGCATTGGCTCTCCTCTGATTGAGCGAAAATGGAATTCAGCACCATATGGGGATGCCGAACTGCGATTGTAAGTTGGTGTGCCGTCAAATTTCAAACCGCAGCGCGTTTTGAGCCGGAAAGTTCGGCGGATTTTGCCGCGAAAGCCCCGAAAATGTCGAGGCATCCCGTGCTGGCGCCGACTGGCAATCCAACGGACAGACGCCTAGTTTTCCTCGGCGCCTTCGAGCAATCCGTCATACACCTCCATCAGCGCGTTGGTGATTGCCTGTCCAAGTGCGTTGCCAGCCGCGCGGACATCGTCATCCGTGCCGTCACGTGCTGCCCTGGCCAACTCGAAGCCCTCGCCGCTGACGATCTGCTTTGCGACCTCGATGGCCCACAGACCGAAGTCGCCGCGATTGTCGATCTTCATCGCCTCTTCCATGATCAGTCGTGCTCCTTTGTGTTCACTCGCTGCAATCAGCCTCTACACACTCATGTGGAGCAAGGCCAGTATGATGGCGCCGTCGCCTGGGGACCGACCGCGCTGCTGATGACCTAGCCTTTCCTTTTGGGATAAGGGGTATCATGGCAAGCCGATCGGTCAACAAGCGCGACCCGTCAAGACGGCAGATCGCCCCAAACCGGCTTGAGAGGGTAGAACAGCGAGGGAAACTGCGCCCTCCCGCCAGGGCGACGAAAACTGACAATTTCCCGAAATTGGAACGGCAGAAGGCCGTGGCGAACCTTGCGGACGCTGGAAATTGTGGAAATACGCCCTTTCGAGCCCCTAAAGATCAACAGGCCTCGTGACAATGAACGGCTGCAATGGAAATGATTCCTCCGTAACCAATGCGGGGAAGCATCATGACCACCACCAATGAAATCGCAGACAAGATTGCCGCTGATCACAAGCTGACCAAGGCTCAGGGCAAGGCAATCGTCGAAGCCGTCTTTGCATCTATTATCGGAGCAGCTACTTCCGGCGCAGAGACCTCCATTCCGGGTTTCGGCAAGTTCAAGGTGAAGGACACGCCGGAGCGCGAAGCTCGCAATCCGGGAACGGGCGCGACCATCAAGGTTGCAGCAGCAAAGAAGCTCACCTTCACGCCGGCAAAGGCCTTGAAGGACGCACTTAACAAGTAATGCCAGCTTTGAGCCATTGAGGCTCGATGCGTCAGACGGCCGGCCCTCGCGGAGTGGGCCGGCCGTCAGCATTCGCGACTTGATACGGCGGACGCGATCTCGCCGGAGCGCGACAAGATCAGCTCAACCTGCCGCGAGCAGATGGTCGGCGGTTATCAAGATGGGCTCTTAGAGCTGCAGGCTCATCCGTCTGGATCGCTGAAATGCCGGCGTCGATCAAACGGCCCCAGACCGCTTGCGGATCCTGCAATGCAGCGGAGTCTGTGAAACCGGCACACGAAACCGCGTCCAGCGTATTGACCCAGAGCGCAATGCCGGCCTGCTTGAAAAGTACCCGGCGCTCGGCAACTTGTTCCAGCCTGTCGAAATAGATTTCGCATAGGAATGGATTGAGTTGAAGCAAGAGGTCCAACTGACTGTCGGCATCCGGTGCCTCGAGGCGGGTCTTCGCGATGAAAGGGACGGCCTGCGACGAGACATTGGCGCGGATCCATGCCAGATCCTCCTTCGTCTTCAGATTGGCCCAGAAATCAACTTGCTGATCGACGCCCATGGCGTGGGCGCATACGATTACTTCCGGGATCAAATCCCTGTACTTGACGTCGAGATGGAGGAAAACTCGATCTCGCGTCAGATCGAAGACCTCCTTCAGGCTCGGCAGCGTCTCTGCCGTCATTGGGTTCCCCTCGCCCCCATCGCGATCACGCAAGTGAAGGCTGCATAATTGCTGCCGAGTTAGCGCCTCGGGCTGTTTATCGAGGCCTGCCATTCGTTTGAGCGTATCGTCGTGCAGGAGAACAAGCTCTCCGTCGCTACTGCGCCTTATGTCGATCTCGACCACGCCATAGCCGGCAGAAATCGCTCGCTCTATCGACAGCAAGCTGTTTTCCGGCGCCGCATGCCAGAGCCCGCGATGAACGATGATCGCGCAGTCGCGCGCGGGATCGCGCGATATAGTCGATGTAGTTCATGACACGTCCTTTTCTTGCGCCGAACCGGGCGTAGCACAGGACTTTGTCAGAGCTGCAAAGCACGACGCACATCGTTGGGCCGCAAAGCTCGCCGAAAAAGGACAATCGCAGCCTCATGGCTGCGATTGGAAATCATCAGGCATTCCATGTCACGGAGCAGCCAGGTCGGCTCCTCAGAAGGCCCAGTCCTCATCCTCGGTGGCAACGGCCTTGCCGATGACATAGGACGAGCCGGAGCCGGAGAAGAAGTCGTGGTTCTCGTCGGCATTCGGCGAGAGCGCCGAAAGGATCGCCGGATTGACCTTGCAGGCCTCCGCAGGGAACAGCGCCTCGTAGCCGAGGTTCATCAGCGCCTTGTTGGCGTTGTAATGCAGGAATTTCTTGACGTCTTCGGTGAGGCCGACGCCGTCATAGAGCGCTTCGGTGTACCTTGCCTCGTTGTCATAGAGCTCGAGCAGCAGGTCGAAGGCGAAATCCTTGATCTCCTGCTTGCGCTCTTCCGAAAGCCGCTCCAGTCCCCGCTGGAACTTGTAGCCGATATAGTAGCCATGCACGGCTTCATCGCGAATGATGAGACGGATCATGTCTGCAGTGTTGGTGAGCTTGGCGCGGCTCGACCAGAACATCGGCAGATAGAAGCCCGAATAGAACAGGAAGCTTTCGAGGAAGACGCTGGCGACCTTCTTCTTCAGCGGATCGCCGGATGCGTACTGTTCCAAGATCAGCGCCGACTTGCGCTGCAGGAATTCATTCTCCTCCGACCAGCGATAGGCGTCGTCGACGTCGGGTGTCAGGCAAAGCGTCGAGAAGATCGATGAGTAGGAACGCGCGTGCACCGCTTCCATGAAGGAGATGTTCGAAAGAACGGCCTCTTCATGCGGCGTCGCGGCATCGGCCATGAGCTTGACCGAACCGACGCCGTTCTGGATCGTGTCAAGCAGGGTCAGGCCCGTGAAGACGCGGATCGTGAGCTGCTGCTCTTCCGGCTTCAAGGTCGCCCAGGATGGGATATCGTTCGACAGCGGCACCTTCTCGGGCAGCCAGAAATTGCCGGTCAGGCGGTTCCAGACTTCGAGATCCTTATCGTCATCGATGCGGTTCCAGTTGATCGCACGGATACGACTTGCCGGCTTGAATTGCATGTTCACGGGAATGTCCTTTCAAACCGGAAATCAGAGGGCGCAGGAAACGCAGCCTTGCACCTCGGTGCCGGACAGCGCCATCTGACGAAGACGGATGTAATAGATGGTCTTGATACCCTTCTTCCAGGCGTAGATCTGCGCCTTATTGATATCGCGGGTGGTCGCGGTATCGCGGAAGAACAGCGTCAGGGACAGGCCCTGATCGACATGCTGCGTGGCCGCCGCATAGGTATCGATGATCTTTTCCGGTCCGATCTCGTAGGCGTCCTGGTAGTAGTCGAGATTATCGTTGGTCATGAAGGCGGCCGGGTAGTAGACGCGGCCGATCTTGCCTTCTTTGCGGATCTCGATCTTGGAAACGATCGGATGGATCGAAGAGGTCGAGTGGTTGATGTAGGAGATCGAGCCTGTGGGAGGCACGGCCTGCAGGTTCTGGTTATAGAGCCCGCCTTCCATCACGGCCTTCTTCAGTTCCAACCAGTCTTCCTGCGTCGGGATGGCAATGCCGGCCTTTTCGAACAGCTCGGCCACATGCGCGGTCGCCGGCTTCCATTCTTGTCCGGTATATTTGTCGAAATATTCGCCGGAGGCGTATTTCGAATTCTCGAAGCCCTTGAAGCTCTGGCCCCGTTCGACTGCGAGCAAGTTGGAGGCGCGGACGGCGTGATAGGTCACGGTGTAGAAATAGATGTTGGTGAAATCGACGCCTTCTTCGGAACCGTAGAAAATGCGTTCGCGGGCGAGATAGCCGTGCAGGTTCATCTGGCCAAGGCCGATGGCGTGGCTGTCGTCGTTGCCCTTCTCGATCGAGGGCACAGAAGAGATGTGGCTCATGTCGGAGACGGCGGTCAGCGCGCGGATCGACATTTCGATCGTCTTGCCGAAATCCGGGCTGTCCATTGCGGCGGCGATGTTGAGCGAGCCGAGATTGCAGGAGATGTCCTTGCCCATGTGCTTGTAGGAGAGATCGTCGCTAAATTCGCTCGCTTCGCTCACCTGCAGGATTTCCGAGCAGAGATTGCTCATAGTGATGCGGCCAGCGACCGGGTTGGCGCGGTTCACCGTGTCTTCGAACATGATGTAGGGATAGCCGCTTTCGAACTGGATTTCGGCAATCACCTGGAAGAAGTCGCGCGCCTTGATCTTCTTCTTGCGAATGCGGCTGTCGGCTACCATCTCGCGGTACTTTTCCGTCACCGAAATTTCGGTAAACGGCACGCCGTAGACACGCTCCACGTCATAGGGCGAGAACAGGTACATATCGTCATTGTTCTTCGCGAGCTCGAAGGTGATATCGGGAATGACGACGCCAAGCGACAACGTCTTGATGCGGATCTTTTCGTCGGCATTCTCGCGCTTGGTGTCGAGGAAACGCATGATGTCGGGGTGGTGGGCGTTCAGATAGACGGCGCCGGCCCCTTGTCTTGCACCCAGCTGATTGGCGTAGGAGAAGGAGTCTTCCAGCAGCTTCATGACGGGAATGATGCCAGAAGACTGATTTTCGATGTGCTTGATCGGGGCGCCAGCCTCACGAATATTAGTGAGAGACAGTGCCACACCGCCGCCGCGCTTGGAGAGCTGCAGCGCGGAATTGATGGCGCGACCGATCGACTCCATATTGTCTTCGACACGCAGCAGGAAGCAGGAAACTAGCTCGCCGCGCTGCTTCTTGCCGGCATTGAGGAAGGTTGGCGTCGCCGGCTGGAAACGGCCGGAAATGATTTCGTCCACCATGTCGCGTGCAAGCTGCTCGCTGCCGCGGGCGAGCGCCAGTGCAACCATGCAGACACGGTCTTCATAGCGCTCTAGATAGCGCTTTCCGTCAAAAGTCTTCAGCGTGTAGCTGGTGTAATATTTGAACGCACCGAGGAACGTCGGAAAACGGAACTTCTTCGCATAGGCATGATCGAAGAGATCGCGCACGAAGTTGAAGGAATACTGATCCAGCACCTCCTGCTCGTAGTAGCCTTCAGTCACCAGATAATCCAGCTTCTCCCGCAGGTTATGGAAAAACACAGTGTTCTGGTTGACGTGTTGAAGGAAATACTGCTTGGCCGCCATGCGGTCCTTGTCGAGCTGGATTTGACCCTGCTCGTCATAGAGGTTCAGCATGGCATTGAGGGCGTGATAGTCCAGTGCCGTTTCCGTGGCCTTTGCTGGCCGGTCAAGCGTTAGCGTGTCCAAAATCGTTCCAATCCGTGTCTGACATTGGCAACATCCTCCGCCGTCCCCAAAAGCTCGAACCGATACAGAAACGGCACTTTGCATTTGTCGGAGATGATGCTGCCGGCGATACCGTAGGTCGCCCCGAAGTTGCTGTTGCCCGCGGCGATGACCCCGCGGATATTTGATCGGTTATCCGCATCGTTGAGGAAGCGGATGACCTGCTTGGGCACGGCACCTTTGCCCCCTTCGCCGCAATAGGTCGGGACAATGAGAACGTACGGACGGGCAGCTCTAAGCTCCTCGCCCGCTGAAAGCGGGATGCGAGCGGCCGGCAAGCCAAGCTTGGCAACGAAGCGATGGGTGTTCTCGGATCTGCTGGAGAAATAGACGAGCTCACCCACCTTCAAGTCCTCAGGCGAGGGCGCTGATCATGTCGGGACGGAAACCGGCCCAATGCTGTTCGCCGGCGATAACGACCGGAACCTGACGGTAGCCGAGGCCCTGCACCAGCTCGTAGGCTTCGCTGTCGGTGGAAACGTCGACGATGGTGTAATCGATGCCCTGGCGGTCGAGAGCGCGGGTGGTCGCAGTGCATTGTACGCAGGCGGGCTTGCTGTAGACGGTAACCATTGGATGTCCTCGTATCTATATATAGGCGTGCAAAAGGGTCCGGGCACCAAAGGATGCCCGCATTCGGGATGACAGCAGAAACGGATGCAGCTCGCGGCTGGTCGCTTAAACGACCGTCATTCGCGAAGCCGGATATGGGTACTCAAAAACATGGACTTCACCCCGAAGCTATTCATGCGGGGCATTCGCGGGAGCAAAGACGACGACAATCATGCCGCGCGAACCTTCGCTCGCCATCCGGACACCCCGCCCGTGGACGTTATGCTCGAGGCAGGTCTCCTGGCTCACGGGTCGCAGCATTCGATCCGCCTTCCCAAGACGCTGGTCTCAGTGGCCATTTCGAACGAACACTCGCCGCTCACAGTTGCGGGGGCAGCTACGGCTTGGCAATCATCATGGCTGCCGACCGTATTCCCATCTTAGCCTCCAATTCTTGCGAATCGAAGGAACCTCGAACACTATATATAGTATATGAGGTTAAAGTTGCGTCAACTGGTTCCGACATCCCTGCCTTAATTTGAATGTTGATAATGTGTGGATAGCACCACCAAACCCTGCATCTGTGGGGCTGGACAACCATGATGTTACTTTATAACAATTGATATGTAATGTTATTACATAAAGGATCATCCATGTTTTACTCTCGTTCAAATCACCTTCTCGCAGCCACCTCGCTGGTCTGCGCATTGTTATTGCCATTCTCGTCTCTCGCCGACGACGAAGTCGCATCGGAGACATGGAGACTGTTCGTCGCAGACCATAGCCTGCCGGTGGTTCGGGCAATCGACGTCGCGAGCGGCAAGGAGATCGGCCGTTTCGACATCGAAGGATATGCATCCCTTTCGCTCAGCCAATCCGGCAGGACAGTCTTTGCCGTACAGGGCGAAAAGAATGTGGTACTAGCAGTCGATACCGGCATATCTCTTTCCGATCATGGCGATCACCGCGATATCGCCCTTTCCGATCCGAAACTGATTGCAACCGTGATCAAGGGCGAGAAGCCGGGCCATGTGGTCAGCCACGCCAACGAGGTGACGATCTTTTATGATCGCGGCGGCAAGTTCGACCTCCTCTCGGAGGCGGATCTCCTCCAGAACAAGCCCGAAATTCGCGCATTTGACACGACCGCCGCCCATCACGGTGTCGCGGTGCCGATGGGCAACCACCTCCTTGTGTCGGCGCCCGATCTGAACGCGCCGGTGAAGGAAGGCGAATTGCCGCCGCGCCTCGGGCTGCGGATACTTGATCGTGAGGGGAAACAGGTCGGTCAAATTGGAACCTGCACGGGCCTACATGGAGAAGCAACATCTGCCCGGCTGGTCGCCTTCGGTTGCGAAGAAGGCGTGTTTATCGTTCGTCCCGGCGGAGTCGACGGCCCGAAGATGGAGATGCTCGCCTATGGTGCGGCATTGCCGAAGGGCAAGGTTTCGACCCTGCTCGGCGGCACATTTATGCAGTTCTTTCTCGGCAATTACGGCGAGCAGAACATCGTGCTCATCGATCCAGACGACAAGACCACTCCCTACAGGCTGATCGAACTTCCAACCCGGCGCGTGGATTTTGTGCTTGATCCTGCCAAGCCGCAACATGCCTATGTCTTGACGGAAGATGGCAGACTGCATCTTATCGACGTGGTGGACGGCGTGATCGCAAAATCAGAGCGCGTGACCGAACCCTACAGCAAGGATGGCCATTGGCGCGATCCACGGCCGCGCCTGGCTGTTGCCGGTAAACTCATCGCCATTACCGATCCCCGCCAAAGCAAGGTGCATCTGGTCGACGGAGAGACCTTAAAAGAGGTTCGCGATATCCACGTAGAGGGGCAGCCCTTTGCCATCGTCTCCGCCGGCGGATCCGGCGCCACCCATTGAGGTCGCGCATTTAATAGCGCGAATGCACGACAGGACCTTCGCGGCTCCAACGCAAGAGAGAAACCGGCTATCTCAGCCGGTTCTATCGCCACGCGACATCATGCGAAGCGGGCGGTGAACATCGCTTTACAGGAAGCCTCAAGCTGCCGCTTCAGCTCATAAAGCAGCGCGCAAATCGCAAGGGTAACAACGACGATGGGGACGAACAGCGAGGCAGACATCAGTCCGAGCTGATCCAATACGTAGGCGATAAGCAGCATGACGGTCTGATGAAGCACATAGTAGGTAAGAACCGCCCGGTTTAGATAGCGGATGACGGCATTCTCGGTTTTGAACCAGATTCTTGCGTAGCCGAGAACGGCGACGATGGTACACCACTGAAAAACGCCCGCAATTGCTTGCCCGACAACCAGGCGCCATTTTTCAGGCTCCGGCAGCGGCATCGCCACAAACAGCAACGCCAAGACCGGCGCACATGCCAAAGCCAGGCACAAGGCCGGCCTTCGCATGCTGACAACCGCATCCCAATAATCATCACGCATGGCCAGTGCCGCTCCGATGAAGAAGCAGGCTATGTAGATGGCGTGGCTATACCAGTCACCCAACAGATTAGACGTCGGCGGAAATACCGGCCTGAGCAGGAGTCGCAGCAGCACGAAGAACATGATGGGCAGGATGAGAAGCCATTTTCCGGTCAGCCATGAGGCGAGCTTGTCACCAGCAAAAACCAAGAGTTGCGGCCTCGCCGATACGGCAAGCGTCAGGATAGCCGTATAGATCCAGAGATAGGCGAGATACCAAAGATGCTGCATCCCCGCGAGTTGCGCCAGTTCGCCGTCCGGCAGGCGTATCGGCGTCCACGTGAGGTAGTGCCAAACGACATCGTAGAAGCTGACATTCACATCCAAACCGGCATTCAACCATACGTAAATCTGGGGAGGTATCAGAAATAGCAGCCCCAGCAGCAAAGGTATCAGTAATTGTCTCGTGCGCGCGCTCCGCAATGCCTCGGGAGATTGCCGCGTCAGCAACATACCCGTCACAGTCCCCGAGATGATGAACAGGAGGGACATCCGCCAAGGATGAGTCCATAAGTGAATAATATCGAAAATAGGAGAGGTGTCCGGCGCCTTTAGCAGGAAGTTTCTCGAATTATACATCAAGCTGACGTGGTAGACGATCAACAGCATGAAAGCTGCGACCCTGAGGAAATCCAGATCGTATCTGCGCGGCACCTTATTCATAGTTTAGCATATTCAACCTCAACCCTTAATGCATTGCCAAGAAGGGAAGGAAAAAATCATGCCGTGCAGTGCTTGCCGGCGAGCACCATCGAAATCCCCGCGGCGGCCAAGCAGTGATGTCGGCATCCTGACCGATCAGCAAGGCCCTCCGTCAGTTGATCGGGCCAGCTATTCCTGTTCGCACGGTCATGTCGGCCAGGCTCACATCGAGCGTCGCGGGATCGATCGATTGGCGCACCTGCAGCAGCATGCTCGACAGGTCCTGCATCATTTCACGGACGAATTTCTCGGTATTCGCGCGATCTCCGGAGACGATGAGCCGCAGCAAGGAAATGTGGCTCTCAATCATGGTCGCCATAGATGCGCCGGGGCCGAGATAGGTGTGGAATATCCATCCGGTGCGGCGATAGAGTGTCTGCAGCGGGATGAGCGTATTTGCCAGAAGCGGTTCGCCGGATGCGGTCAGGATCGCCTTGTTGAGCAAACGATCGGTGAAGTTGAAGCGCTCCAGGCTAAGCTCCGACTTTGAAGCCTCCAGTTCAGTGATGAAGGTCCGCAAGATCTTGTGGTCCTGCGGCGTGGCACGTTCGCTTGCCAGTCCGCAGCCGATGACCTCCATTTCCGTACGCAAGGGAAGCAAGGTTCTTTCCTGCGCCAGATTGACCGGCGCGATCCTCAAGCCTGAACGCGGGCTGACATAGATAAGCTGGTTGGCCGAGAGGCGCTTTACGGCGTCATGAACGGGCGTGCGTCCCAGGCCGGATTGCTCCTGCAATTGCTGGATGGTGTAGCGCGCGCCTGGCTGCAGCTCCGTGGAAACGATCATACCTTCGAGGCGATCATAGGCTTCCTCTGACAGGCTCCGGGTTTGCTTCTCCGTCTTCGTCATCGCGCAATCGATCTTTTCCCACCCGGCTCAGCCGTCGCTTCCCACATCCGATCAACCTGGATCGGCATTGACTTTCGGCTCCATATATCAAAATTATTGCCTCATGTGAAATTTCAGATTAGTAGCGTGATATTTCATATGGGAGGATTCATGACAATCGAACACGCAACCACTGCCTCGACGATGCAGCGGCCATCCACCAATCGCCGTTGGTGGATCGGCGCCTTGTTAGCGCTCGGCGTTCTCGTCAACTATTTCGACCGGGTGAACCTGACGGTCGCCTCGCCCTTCATCCAGGACGACTTTCACATCGGCCCGGCTGAGATGGGCATACTTTTCAGCGCCTTCGGCTGGACCTATGGCTTCCTGCAAATCCCCGTGGGCATGCTGCTTGACCGCTTCGGCGTCCAGCGCGTCATGCGCTGGAGCACATTCTCCTGGGGTGTCGCTTCCATCATCACGGCCTTCTCGACCGGCATGCAGACGCTCTTTCTTTCACGCATGCTTCTCGGCGTCGCCGAAACACCCGGCTTCCCTGCCAACTCGAAGGCAACCGGCTATTGGTTTCCGCGCCATGAGCGCGGGCTTGCAACGGCTCTCTTTGATGCGGCTGCAAAATTCTCCAACGTCATCGCCATTCCGCTGGTCGCCTTCCTGATGCTCCACTTCGGCTGGCGCGGCGGCTTCATCGCCACGGCGATCATCAGCTTCGTTTTCTTCGCACTGTTTTGGCTATTCTATCGCGATCCCGGCGCCGACGGGAATCTCTCGAACGAGGAGCGCGCCTATCTGAAGGCCGGTGGTGCGGCGCAGGAAGGCGAGGCCTCCGCCAATGCGGTTGGCATGCTCGGCTATCTCCTGCGCAATCGCAAGGTCTGGGGCCTTTCGATCGGCTTTGCCGCCTACGGCTACGCCTTTGCCCTCTTCATCTTCTGGCTGCCGGGTTATCTGGTCAAGGAGATGCATATGGATATTCTGAAGTCGGCAAGCTTCACGACAATTCCCTGGATCTTTGCCACGGCTTCAGACCTTCTGATCGGCGGCTGGCTGATCGACCACTTCATCCGAAAGGGTCACGACGAATCCCGGGTACGCAAGACGATTATTGTCCTCGGCATGCTGATGGGTCTGGCCGTAGTCGGCGCCGGACTGACTGCCGACCCCTATTGGGCGATCCTCTGGATTACCATCTCTCTGAGTGGCCTTGCCGCGGCTGCACCGGCCGGATGGTCTATCCCCGCTCTCATCGCGCCGAAGGGCGGTGCCGCCACCGTCGGCGGCATCATGAACTTCCTCAACAGCGTAACCGGCATTGCCGCTCCGATCATCACCGGCTTCATCGTCGGCGCCACGCAATCCTTCAGTCGTGCCTTCCTGCTGGCAGGTGTGATGCTGGCGATCGGCATCGTCTCCTATGTCTTCGTCCTCGGTCGCATCGAGCAGATCCCCGATCCGAAGGCATGATTTCGTTTAAAGACCAGGAAAGGTTTCCCATGAAAATCACCAATGCGAAGGTCATCGTCTGCTCGCCCGGGCGCAACTTCGTCACCCTCAAAATCGAAACCGATGAAGGGATTTACGGCATCGGCGATGCAACGGTGAACGGCCGCGAGCTGGCCGTCGCCTCCTACCTGCAGGATCATCTCGTTCCCTGCCTCATCGGCCGCGATGCGTCGCAGATCGAGGACATCTGGCAGTATTTCTACAAGGGCGCCTATTGGCGCCGCGGCCCGATTACCATGGCGGCGATCGCCGCCGTCGACGTGGCACTATGGGACATCAAGGCCAAGGCGGCCAACATGCCGCTCTACCAGTTGCTCGGCGGTGCCAGCCGCACGCATATGCTCGCCTATACCCATGCAAATGGCGAGACGATCGAGGAGACGGCCGACAAGGTTGCCGCCTTCAAGGAAGAGGGCTGGAAGGCGATCCGCGTGCAAAGCGCCGTTCCTGGCCTACCGGTGACTTACGGCGTCGAAAAGGTCGGCTCGCTCGTGCAAGCAGAGGACAAGCCGCGCGAAACGCTTTGGGACACGCCCACCTATCTGCGGTTCCTGCCGAAGCTTCTCGACCATCTGCGCGATCGGTTCGGCTATGATCTTCACCTCCTGCACGACGTTCATCATCGCCTAACCCCGCAAGAAGCTGCAGCGCTTGCGAAGGAAGTAGAACGCCACAGGCTCTTCTGGCTCGAAGATGCGGTTCCCGCCGAAAACCAGGAATCCTTCCGGCTCATCCGGCAGCACTCCACCACGCCGCTCGCCCTCGGCGAAGTCTTCAACTCGATCCACGATTGCCGCCAGCTGATCCAGGACCAGCTAATCGACTATATTCGTACAACGCCGCTGCATGCCGGCGGCATAACCCATGTGCGGCGCATCGCCGATCTTGCGGGCCTCTATCATATCCGCACCGCCTGCCATGGCGCGGCTGACATGTCGCCGATCACCATGGGTGCGGCGCTGCATTTCGATCGCTGGGTGCCGAATTTCGGGATCCAGGAATATGCCTTCCATCCGGATGAAGCGAAGAACGTCTTCCCGCACGAATGGCATCTGAAGGACGGCCAGCTCTATAGTGGCGAAAAGCCGGGACACGGCGTCGATATTGATGAGAAGGCTGCTGAAAAATACCCCTATCGGCGAGCCTATCTCGACGTGGCACGGCTGTCGGATGGAACCATGTGGAGTTGGTGATGCTCAGCGAACGGCCGGCGTGCTCAAGTCGGCCGTTCGCTTTCATCACCGCGGCTTTCTCGGATGCGGTCGGCGAGATCGAGGAAATTTTGTCGTATTCGGCGCAGGGTGAAATCGAAGCCGAACAAACGCCCGCTGTCGCTGAAAGCGACCGATTGGGCAGCCTCGGAATGCTGAAATGCGTCGAAGGCCGCTTGGAAAGCACTGTCCGCATCGGACAGACGATCTGAATCGATATCGCCTCCCTCTCTTAGTGCTTTCCCGCAAGCCTCGGCAAAGGCGGCTTGGGCGCGCAGAACCAGTGCAGCCTGTGGCCCGATCGCCTCGACCACTTCAACGGGAAAAGGCGCTTCGAACAGGTGGCTGACATAGGTCATGTCATTGCGAATGCGCCACAGCGAACGCGGAATGGCGTCGGAAATTCCCTGCTTTGCCAGCCATAGAGATCGCTCGCGCTGTGCATCGGTCAGCAACGCTTCCGTTGCCACCAGCGATTGTCGCAGCCCGATATTGGCCTCCGCCGCCGACACCGCTTCGCCCTTTTCAGCTGCAGCCGCAAGCATCCGCATGATCTGGGCCATCACATCGAGCGCCGATGCGAAGCGATCGAGCACAACGGTTCGCGAACGGGTCGGCAGGATGAAGAGGCTGGCGAGCACGCCGATGACACCTCCCAGTGTGATTTCCGCGATCCGGTCAATCACGAAAACCTCCACCGGAACCGCCTGCGAATGCGTCAACATTACGATCGCGGCCGTCAGACCTGCGTTTTTCAAGCGCGGCGCTCGCACGGAAACGAAACTCGCAAACCCGACGACACTGATCAGTGCGACCCCTATGGGAAGCGGCTCGTGCGGCGTCAGAAACACGGCTATGCCGCCAAGCACCGCACCGGCGACCGTCGCAACCAGGCGGTCGACGGCCATGCCGGCTGTCGCACCGACCGAAGCCTGCATGACGATCAGTACCGTAAACACGGCCCAATAGCCCTGCTGAAGGTGGAGCAACTGTGAAACAGCATAGGTGACCGTACAGGCGATCATGACCCGCAACGCCTGTATCGCTGCGCGTTTGGTTTGAAACGTCGAGGTTTTCGGTGGAGGCGGAGGTCCGCTTTGACGAGATGCGGGCTCGATCATCGCGCGGCCTCACGGGTGTAGACGTGTGTTGACAATGGCCGTGCGGGGGCTTGCCCCTCCCCTTCGAGTGTGGCGGCATCAGCAGCCGCACCTTCGCCAGACAATGGCAGCAATTTCTCCAGTAGGAAAGAAGGTGGACGCGTACAGATGGCCTGCGCCGCACGCCATCAAGGCTCTATAAGATGAAAGCCCGAACAACCGCTGAGGTCGTACGGGCTCCAATATGCGACCAACCTTGAGATCCGCGGATCACGCCGTGGCTGGGGCGGCGGATGGCGTCAGCGTATCGTCGAGAAGCGCTTGCCGCAGCCGATCTTCTTGCTCCGGCGAAAGCGAGGTGCGAAGCAGACGCGCGTGATCGCCCTTGAACTCGGCCAGCACCTTCTCAGGCTGGACCTTGCGGATCAGCAGGAAAAGCGCCGAGCTTTTTGCAGGAATGGTGTCAGCCAGCTTCTTGATGAGGTCGTCGTCGATACCGTAATCCGCCATCGATCCGGCCAATGCGCCGGATCCCGCGCCGAGCGCGCCGCCGACAACCAGGCCTGCCAGCGGATTCAGAAATAGCAGGCCGACCAGAGATCCCCAAAGGGCACCCGACAGACCACCGCTTGCCGCACCCGCAGCAGTGAGATTGACGCTTTGCTTGAGACGAACCTTGCCAGTTTCGTCTCTGACCGCAATGACGGCGTCTTCCAGATCGATCAGATATTCCTTCTCTAGCTGAACGAGACGATTGAGAACGGCATCCGCCTTGTCGGCATCATCAAAACCAAGCACCACGAGTTCAGACATCAAAAATCCTCCAGGGTCGTGTCGACGTGACGGCAGATAGTGCACCGCCGCGATTAGTGAACAGCCGTGCTGATCATTCGATACGGATGGCTGGCCTTGAACTGGGAGATGACCTCAGTGGCCTGTTGCAGCACCTTGTCTGCACTTTCCGGATCATCGCGGGCGAGCTCATCCGCGTGAATGCGGATCGCCTCGGCCATATTGTTCGAAAACGCCGCGAACTGCTTGTCGCCTTCAACCAACGCTTCGTTTGCGGCATCTTCCAATGTCAAAGCGGCATCGATCAGGATTTCCTCGCGTTCTTCAACGCTCAACTCTTCTATTACTCTGGTTCTGTCTTCCATTTTGACCACTCCAAATAGACGTGATGCATATCGAGCTCATGAAGCCTCGAATACTAAACAGCTAAGAAGAGGGAATTTCAGATTCAAGCCCCCAGTGCCTCTAACCAAGGTCAGGCGTGCCCGGATTGCATGGCTTGCACATCGAGGGCTGAAGGATGTCGAACCCGTGTACGGAGCTTGGTTGCGCGCTTATCAATGATTGCATACATAACAGCAAGCTACCAAGAGCTGCAATTCGCTATTCACCGCCCCCGCCGAGCATCCAGCTGATGTCGGAAATCATCGAAAAATGATGCCGTATCCTTAGAAAGCGGGACCTGCCGGGCCGCCTTTCAGCGAGAAGTAAGCAAAGGCCGCTAGGAAAAACAGGACGATGGCAATGGCCACCAGCAGGCGCTTCAGCCATGGCGGTGTTTGCCTTGGCGGCTTCGGCTTGGGACGGCGCTCGAATTTGACAACATTATCGGACATACAGACCGGATTAGCGAAGATCAAACGGTTTGCCAATCCAATATTACCATAAGCGAGGTCACCTTCGGACTAGCCATTAGCCCAAATCGCTCAAGCGAACTCTCAATCTGACCTGCGACACACCGGGGGCGTGCAAGTGGGCCGACCGCCAATATCAACGGAAATGCAAAACGGACCTGACACAGATCGCGAATTGCGGAGCAGGCCATTGAACGAATAGACAAAGCCCCGAAGGTGCCTTCTTGAATATATTCAACATGGTGTGCCCCTGGACAGCCCAGCAGCGCGCGCTCATCGTCCCGTTCCCTGCCCCGCAAGATCTGGAGGGGCGCAAATCCGCAGTGACCGACGCCGATGGTCTGTGGTGGCTTTCTTCACCGCCGGCAGCTTCTACGAACAGGAAGAGAAGCGCATGGCCCGTTCAGCCGAGAGGATCGGCCTGAAGGTCCTTGCGACAGCATTGCCCAGCGCCGGAAGCTGGGTGCTCAATGCAGGCCTCAAACCCGGCTTTCTCACGCAAGAAAGATCAAGGTTGCGCGGACCGCTGCTATACGTCGATGTCGACGCCGTCTTCCATCGCAATCCCTGGCCGGAACTTCGTAAACTCGATTGCGATATTGCCGCTTACTACGAGACCAACGGCCGTCTGGTCAGCGCGACGATCCTGATCAACGACACGCCGGCGGCGGCGCAGCTTCTGGAACTCTGGCGGCAGGGATGCGTTGCCAATCCCGAGATGTGGGATCAGCTCGTTCTCGAACATATCATCGCCGAGGATGAAAAGAGCGTTCATCCGCAGTTTCGCATCGTCAAGCTGCCCGTCTCCTTCGGCTGGATTTTCGATCGTGTCGAAAACGAAAGTGTCGCCGAGGTCTATATCGAGCAACTTCAGGCCAGCCGGGAGGCAACGAAGCGCAAGCGCTGGTTCGGCCGCATCGGCAAACGCCTGAAACGCCGCCCCGACCGCATCGATGAGATAGAGCGCATCCTGTGTAGCTGTCGCTGACCGGAACCGGCCTCCCCACTTCGGCCGGCATCCGGATCTGTGCTGGCTTGGTCTTGTTAGAGCATGTCGCCAAGCGACCAATGGTTGTTCCAGCGAACGTCGATCTCATCCTCCACATTCTGATAGCGGATGTCGGTGGACAGACGCAGTCGCTGGCGCTCATCCTGATTGGTCGTCGAGGCATGAATCATGAAGGGCGAATGGAGCATGACGTCGCCGGCTTCATAGTCGGCGACCAGCCAGCGCGTGTCGAAACGCTCTGCCATGTCAGGCAGGTCCTTCGAGACCCACCCGCCCTCTGTCATGTTGCGATTGTAAGCGCTCACGCGCTCCTCGGGGCTAAGGTCGCTGTTCTGTTCGGCGAAGTCGCGCTCCATTCGCGCGCCGATGGCATGCGAGCCTTCGAGATAGGTCAGCCCACCCATTTCGACCGGAATGTCTCCGATCGGGATCCATGCCGTCACGACCCGACTGGTGCCGCCCCGAAGATAGACGAGATCATAGTGCGCCGGCGTTGCCGTCGTCGTACCCGGCCGAACATGGCGCATGATCTTGCGCTTGTGCAGGTAGGAGATGCCCGCCAGGAATTCATCCATGAAACGAGCCATACGCGGCTGCGCGCAGAACCCCTCATAGGCGACGGAACGGACCAAGGCCATCAAATAGCGGTCCACCGCTTTGCTATCCGGAGTGATCGCAGAAGCGATCCCGTCGCGCGGGTCCGTGCCGGATGCGATGAGGCCGGTTGCCGCCAGATGGCTGAACACCCAGCCCCGGAACTCGATCACCTCGCTTCGCGGCAGAAAGCCTTTCAACCAGACATATCCGTTCTCTTCATAAAGCCCGCGGATCGCGGCAACCCCGATACCCGGATCGGTCGGAGTGAGGTAACCGAGCCGATCTGCCGCCGTCGACAGCTGTTTCCCATTCGCCACGAGACTGGGGCCTTTCCCGTCTCCGTACGTCACCCCCATGGAAATCGACATTTCACTCGCCCGCTACAAGAGTTGAAGCCCATTGAATCTAGCGAAAAGAACTGCTTTCCTACATGGAGGAAAATCATGCTGGACTTTTCGCTCACCATGGAAACGACAGACGCCATCTATCGGTCACCTCTTGAGGCCATGGGAGGACTGGCCGTTATCGGCAGCGGGAGGCAGCACGTCGCTCATTGGGTGAAAGCCCGAAAGCTGCCGAGCTATGCCGCCGTTCTGATAGAGCAAGGCAACGGGCATCTTGAAACCGATGCCGTCGGTCGTCGGAGCGTAGAAGGCCCTGCCCTTTTCTGGCTCTTCCCGAACAGGCAACACTCCTACGGCCCGGATACGGATGGCTGGAGTGAGCGATGGGTGCTTTTCGAAGGCTCGCTCGTCCGCGATTTCCTGCGGCTACGGCTTATCAATGAGCAGAATCCGATTGCTTCTTTACGCAACCTCGACCGTATGCAACGCCTCTTCAGCGCCCTTCACGCCAATCTGCTCGAAGATACCCCACTTGCCAGTGCCTCGGCAGCTTCAGTGCTGCATCAGATCGTCATTCTCGCGGCCCATCAGGCCAGTCAAACAAAGCCTTTGCAAGCAGATGGAGCCGATCTCTCCGAGATCATCGACGCGCTTCGCAAGAAAGCAATGCAGCCTCTCGACATGACGGCTTTTGCAGCCGAGCACGGCATGTCGCCGGCAACGCTGCGCCGGAAATTCCTAGCGGAAATTGGGTTGCCGCCAAAGGCTTTTCAGCTTCGGCTGCGCATGGACCACGCCAAGGAGCTCTTGGCGACGACGGACGACAAGATCGAACTCGTCGCCTGCAAGGTTGGGATCGTCGACGCTTTCTACTTCTCGCGTCTGTTTCACGAGCGGGAAAACTGTACACCGCGCGAGTTTCGCCAACGCTACAGCAGAAGTTGAGCCGCAGCGAGATCGCGCATCAGGCCCTTGATAGCACGGTCATACCCACTGGAAACTGCCGCATCTGCGTTCATATCTCGGCATCGCCGCCGATCGAGCTTCGCTCCACATTCCGACGTCGCCACGCGGCCGGAGCCTCTCCCATCCGCTTGCGGAAGAACCGCGAGAAGTAGGACGGATCCTCAAAGCCAACTTCCCGGCCGACATCCTCGACCGAGCGGATCGTGAACATCAACAGGCGCTTGGCCTCCAGCAGACGCCGCTCGAGCAGCAGTTCCTTGACGGTAAGCCCGAAAACCTCGCGCGCGGCCTTGTCGAGTAGATGAGGTGTGGTGGCAAGCAGTTCGACGTAGCGGCCGACCGGCCAATCGCTCCGATAATGGCGATCGATGGCGCTTCTGAGCGCCAGCGCAAGGGCAACGGTCGGTGAGGCTTGCGGAAGCGCCGCGCTGCCGCCAAGGCGCCCCACCAACGAGAGCACGACGCCAACCAATCCCAATATGACTTTCTCGTTCTGCCCGCCACGATCCGCATATTCGGCGCTCACCATTTCAAGCAGCGCATCGACCCGCTTCCAGGATGGATCTTCCGGCCGCCCCGTCAGAAATGTCGGCGCATCGAGGCCGAGGTCCACCTGAGAGGCAAGCGTCTTCAACGTATCGTCCGATACCGAGACCACAATGGCGTCTGACTGATCGTCAACCTCGAATCCATGAATGATGTTGCTTGGGACGAAGCTGATCGTCGGAGCGGAAAAATTCCAAGTTTCGTCCTCAATACGATAGCGACCGCCACCTTTGAACCAATAGGTGATCTGCCCCATAGATGGGTGCTTGTGCGCCGCCACGTGCCCGAAATGCAGTGTTTTCCGGTCCATGACCGTCTCCACATGCAGAAAGCCGATGTCAAGCACACGGCTTGGCTCGCCATAGACAAAGAAATTCGGGATCTCATTTTTCTGCGACATGCCGGAAAAAGTACCAGCGAATTACCTCCTTTGTCCATGGCCGCGGCGCCGGCGGCGACGTAGCATCGGTCATGATCTCAAGGGAGGAATACGAGATGCGAGCCGAAGACCACCGCAGCGACAAGAGCCGTCCATTTACCGGCGCCGAATATCTGGAAAGCCTGCGCGATGGCCGCGAAGTCTACATTAATGGCGAACGCATCGCCGATGTGACGGCGCATCCCTCCATGCGCAATTCCGCTCGCTCGATTGCGCGCATGTACGATGCGCTGCACGACGAAAAGTCCAAGGAGCGCCTGACGTCGCCCACCGACACTGGATCCGGCGGCTACACCCATAAATATTTCCGGGTGGCGAAATCCTCCGCCGAGCTTGTGGCCCAGCAGGGCGCCATCGCCGATTGGGCACGCATGTCCTATGGCTGGATGGGCCGGACCGCCGATTATAAGGCCGCTCTGATGAACACGCTCGGCGCCAATGCCGACTGGTACGGACCATTCAAGGACAATGCGCTTGCCTGGCACAAGCGCGCGCAGGAGTCCGTGCTTTTCATGAACCACGCGATCGTCAATCCGCCGATCGACCGTCATAAACCTGCCGATGCCGTCAAGGACGTCTTCGTGCACATCACCAAGGAAACCGACGCCGGTATCTATGTGTCCGGTGCCAAGGTGGTCGCGACCTCTTCGGCGCTGACCCACTACAACTTCCTTGCCCAGAGTTCGGCGACCGTCACTGAAGATCCGTCGCTATCGGTCATGTTCATCGTTCCGATGAACGCGCCCGGGATCAAGATGTTCTGCAGGGTTTCCTATGAGCAGACCGCCAATACTGTGGGGCAACCCTTCGACTATCCGCTGTCGTCGCGCTTCGACGAAAATGACGCGATCCTGGTCCTCGACAACGTCTTCGTGCCCTGGGAAGACGTACTTGTATTGCGCGATGCGGCCAAGATCCTGTCCTTCCACCCGGCCTCGGGCTTCATGCATGGCTATTGCTTCCAGGGCTGCACGCGCTTCGCCGTAAAACTCGATTTCATCGCCGGACTGCTGGCCAAGGCGCTGCGTGCCACCGGCGGTGACGCCTTCCGCGGCAATCAGGCGGCACTCGGCGAAGTCATCGCGCTGCGCCACATGTTCTGGTCCTTTTCCAACGCCATGGCCTACAATCCGCAGCCCTGGGCGAATGGTGCAGTGCTGCCGAACATGGAAGCAGCCCTCTCCTACCGCACCTTCATGTCCGAAGCCTATCCACGCGTCATCGAAACGGTGCGCAAGGTCGTCGCCTCCGGCCTTATCTACCTGCCCTCATCGGCCAAGGATTTCGGCAATCCGGAGATCGATCGCTACCTCGCCCAATATGTGCGCGGGTCCAACGACATGGGCCATATCGAGCGCATCAAGATCATGAAGCTCTTATGGGACGCGACCGGCACCGAGTTCGGCGGGCGGCATGCACTCTATGAGCTGAACTATGCCGGCGCGCCCGAAGAAGTCCGTCTGCAGGTTCTGAAAGGCGCCGAGCGCGGCGGTCGGCTGAAGGAGATGGAGGCACTCGTCGACCGGTGCATGAGCGACTACGACGAAAACGGCTGGACTGGAGACACCTGGCTTCCGCCGCTTGGGCAAACCTCCCCTATCCGCAACGCTGCCGAGTGAGGTCGTTGCTATGGAGGAGCAACTTTCGAAAACCGAATTTCGCAACGCGATGGCCCGGGTCTGCGCCCCGGTCAACGTGATCACCACCAACGGCCCTGCCGGCCGCGGCGGCTTTACCGCCACAGCCATGTGCAGCGTCACCGACGAACCGCCGACGCTTTTGGTCTGCATGAACAGCCGCTCGACGCAGACGACACTCTTCTTCGAAAACCGCCGCTTTTGCGTCAACGTCCTCACGCAGGAGCATAAGGAGCTGGCCGGCTACTTCGCCGGTCAACGCGCCGAGATGGAAGAACGTTATGCCGCAGCAGAATGGGTGGATTTCCGCTCAGGCAGCCAGGCGCTTTCCGACGCGATCGTTTCCTTTGATTGCCGTTTGACAGAAGCACGCCTCGTCGGCACGCATCACATCTTCATCGGCGAGGTGATGGATATCCGCAGCCGCAGGGATGGACACGCCCTACTCTACTTCGACCGTAACTATGTCCATGTCCCAACCCAGGCCGGCAGCTTCGGCGGCTGAGCAGCAAAGATGCCTACGACAAAATGGGGATGCGATCCGTAATCGCATCCCCATTTGCCATCTTGAATACCGTTAGGTCGTTAGGCGGCGGCATCGCCGAGATAAAGACGATGCAGATGCGCCGGATCGCCGGCGAGCGTCGCGCAATCACCGTCATAGACGATCGCTCCGCGGCGCAGGACATAGGCACGGTCGCCGATCGCAAGCGCAAGCGCCGCGAATTGCTCGACGAGAATAACCGCCATGCCGGAATCGGCCAATTGCCGGACCGCCCGCATCAGGCGGCTGACGATGACAGGCGCAAGACCGGAGGACATTTCGTCGATCATGATGACCTTCGGCCGGGTCAGCAACGAACGGGCGATGACGACCATCTGCTGCTCACCGCCCGACAGCATGCCGGCCTTGATATCGCGACGCTGACGCAGCTCCGGAAAGAGGGCGTATGCCTCCTGAAGATCGGCGGCAGGATCGAGTGCGACCTTGAGATTCTCCTCGGTGGTCATTTCCGGAAAGACCGTTCGCCCCTGCTCGACGTGACTGATGCCGGCACGAGCGCGCAAGCCTGCGCGCAGCTTCAGAAGCTCGACGTCATCCATCGTCACCGAGCCCGCCGCAGCGGGGATAATGCCCGACAGGCTTTCGAGCAGCGTCGTCTTGCCGGCTCCGTTCGATCCAAGGAGTACGCTGATTTCACCGCTCGACACGCTGAGATCCACGCCACGGACGACGGGAATGCCGGAGCGGTTGACAACGAGGCCGTTGATGGAAAGTGCGGTCATTCGGCAGCCTCTTCGAGTTCGATGCCCATATAGGCCTTCTGGACGATCGGCATTGCAAGCACGGCTTGCGGGGCGCCGTTGGCGATCACGCGCCCGAAATCGAACACCGTGATCGCCGAGCAGGCCCGCCGTACGAGATCCATGTCGTGCTCGATCAGAAGCACGGCGCTGCCGAAAGTCTCGGGGATAGCAGCAATGCGTTCACCCAGCTTGACCGCATCGGCATAGGATTGGCCGGCGGCAGGTTCGTCAAGGAGGATTACGGGCGGGCGCGAAGCGACGACGCCAGCGACATCGAGCAGGCGCCGTGTCCCCGCGTCGATCGACGCGATCGGCGTGTCGGCGGGCGGACAATCGAACCATTGCAGAATGGCGGAAAGTTCGTCATCGCTGATGGCGCCTGCAGCAAGCCGCACATAGCCGCCGACGCTGAGTTCGGGTGCGATACGTGTCGTCTGCCAGGTCCGGTGAATACCCAACCGGGCGCGGCTGGTGGCCGAGAGACCCTCCAGCGGCTTGCCATTCAGCTTCACCGAGCCGTCATAGCGGGCCAAAAAGCCCGCGATCGCATCGACCATAGTCGACTTGCCGGCGCCGTTCGGCCCGACCAGGCCGACGACGGTTCGCGCAGGCACTTTGAGGTTGACTTTATCGAGCGCCACGACCGCGCCGTAGCGGACGGTGAGATCGCTGACCTCGAGCGCCAGACCCGGTTCATGAGCGGCGCTTGGGGGCAAGCGGCCCGCATCTTGATGGGAGGAAGCTTCCCGGCGGCGGGGCAACAGCTTGCGCCCGAGCCGCATCCAGGTCTCGCTGATCGTTTCGCCGGAGGAGAGCGCATGCACAGCACCGATGGCGAAGAAGACATTGCCAACGTCCTGCGGCAGATTGAGCCTGCGCAGCAGTTCCGGAAACAACGTGATCAGTATGCCGCCGATGACGGCGCCGAGCGTGAAATGCGCACCAACCATGGTCGCGACGGCGAACAGCGCCAGCGATTGCATCATCGAGAAGTTTTCGGACACCAACGTTCCGAGATAGCCGGCGAGAAGTCCACCCGACACGCCGGAGATAAAGGCGCTGATGGCGAAGGCGCTCAGCTTTGCCCGCGGTATCGAAACGCCATGCGCCGCGGCTGCACGCTCCGAATGTCGCACCGCAAGCCAGGAAGCACCAAGCCGCGAGCGGCTGACGAATTCGAGACTGACGGCAATCACCCCATAGACAATCAGCACGAAGATGAAGAAGCCATAGTCGCTCTCAAAAAGCGATGGGCGTACGACCTGCGTGAACGTGGTCTGCCCTGGGAAAGTGATCGTCGCCAACACCGTATCGAATGCGGCGGCGAAGCCGAGAGTAACAATCGCAAGGTTGATGCCGCGCAGGCGCAGCGCTGGCAGGCCGATGGCTATGCCGACCGGCACGGCGGCAAGACCGCCGACGATCATCCACACCACGAGGCCGCCAGGTGCCTCGATAACGTTCAGATATCCTGTCACCCAGGCGCCGACACCCGCGAAAGACATCTGGCAGAGCGAGATCATGCCCGTGCGGCCAGCGACGAGACCAAGGCTTTGCAGCGCGATGCCGGTGATGAACACCGCGGTCAGCAGGAACACCCAGTACTTGGGCAACAACAGAAGAATGAGCGCGCCGACTGCGGCAAGCGATAGGGCCGTGACAACGGCGGCGCGGAAACTAGCGTGCTTCATCCCAGCGGGCTCCTCTTTGCGACCACAGGAGGACAGCAAGAATGACAATGAATGGAACGGTGCTGCGATACTGGCTGACGAGATCGATGGTGCTGACAGCACCCTCCAGAATGCCGATCGTCAGTCCACCCAAAAGGGCGGCGCGGAAGCTGGCAAATGCGCCGATCAACGCGGCGGCAAGCGCTGGCACGACAAGAAGGCTCAGCGACGAAAAATCGGGAGAGCGCAGCGGCGCGATGATCATCAGCGCGAAGGAGGTCACGCCGCCTGTTACGGCCCAAACTCCAAGCGCCAGCAATCTTACGCGAATGCCGATCAGCTCGGCTGCCATCGGCCGCTGCGACAGAGCGCGCAATTGCAGCCCTATCCGCGTGCGCGCCAGGAACTGCTCCGTCACCAAGGTAAAGACCACGGAAAGAAGCAGTGTCGTCACAGCCGCCCAGGTAACTTCGACGCCGGCGAGGCGGAACGCCGATCCGGGGATCAGCTCGGGAAAATAGTGGGGATGCTGGCCGCCGGTCAGCCGCAAGCCGATGGCGATGATGCCGACCAGAAGCGCCGCCGTGACAGCCGCTTTGGTGGAGGCATTCACATTGGCAAACCAGGTCGTCATGACGAGCCCTATCAGGACCCCGGCCAGGGCGCCGGCGGCAATTCCCAGTAGCGCCGCCGGGAGGAGCGGCATGCCGGCCTCGTGCAGCGCGACCATGATGAAGGTACCCGTGGCGCCGATTGCGGCACCGGTAAAGTTCACCACGGCTACGAGGCGGTAGGTGAATATTGCGCAAACGCCAAGGATGGCATAGGCGCCGCCTGCGGAAAGACCAGCCACGGCGGCTGTAAAGAGAGCGTTCATTCAGAGACTCCGGAAGCGGGCACACCGCCTCACCAGATCAGATCATGGTCGGGGCTCATCGCCTGGCCTTGTCTCGGTATCGACAAGGCCAGGCGCGCAGCCTTCTTACTTGGCCTTCGCCAAAGTATACCAATCCGGTGTTTTGACTGTCCACTTGCCATCGACAAGCTGCATGACCTTGGTCGCCTTCATGGGCGAATGCGCCCTGGCTTCGCCGAAGACATAGGGACTGCCGGCGAGGGAATACTGCATTTCCTTGCCTTCCTTCAGCGCCGAAGAGACGGTTTCGCGGGTGACTTCGCCGTCGATGCCCGAAATCGTGTCGATCATCACCTTGGCGGCGAGATAGCCACCCTGCGAGAAGGCGGTCTTTGCGAGGCCAGCCTTGTCCATGGTCTTGGCCCAGTCGGTGTTGGCAGCGGTGTTTTCGGTGTAGGGCTCCCATTCGGTGCCGACATAGACGGGCTGCTTGCTACCGGCCAGTGCCTTGGCAACGCCCTCCGTGTAACCGGGTGCGAGGAACAGCCAATTGATGCCCGAGATCTTCTGCGCATCGGCAGTCTTCACCCATTGCACCACGCCCGGCTCAACCTGGTTGGTGAGCACGGCATCGCAGCCCGCGTCGCGCGCCTTGATGACGTAAGGCGTGAGGTCACCCTGCGGCGGCAGCGTCATGTCGACGAGGCCGACCTTGTTGCCGGACAGCTTCTGCCAGGCCGCAACCGCGTTGCCATAGGCTTCCTGCGTGCCGCCCAGGATCAGGAAGAAGGCGCAGACCTTCTTTGCTCCAAGGTTTTTCGTCGCATAGTCAAGCATAACCGTGGTCAGCGTGAACGGGCCGACGTTCACGGGCGAGATGCTCGGCGCATTGAAGCAGAGGGGGTCGACGCCCACGCCCTGAACCGCGAGCACGTCATTGCGATTGTAGGTGCCGGCATTGACGGCGCAGTCGAGCAGGCTTGCGCCGCCTGCCAGAGCCACGACGCCTTTGTTGTCGATGAGGTCGCGTGCCGCTTGGGCCGCTACTTGGGGGTCGCCCTTATCGTCGGCCAGCGAATAATCGATCTTGCAGCCATTGATGCCGCCTGCGTCGTTCAACTGCTCGAAGACGGCCTTGGTAGCCTTCGGCGCGTCGGAAAAGTCGACGACGCCGGTGACCGTCGAGACGGCGCCGACCTTGATCGGCCCGCTCTTGCAGGTCGGTCCGGCCGCGAAGGCTGACGAACCCGTAAAGGCCATGCCGGCAACAGCCAGGCCAACGGCGATGAGTGTGGATGTCAATTTCATTCTCTTCCCTTCCCTCCTTGTAATTTGCGGCGTTTCCTCTTCGCCGCTCCAGCTAGCGCTGGTAGACAGGCTCACCCGCGAAATATGTGGTCAGCACCTTGGTATCGGCGATTTGATCCGCCGGTACTTCGAAGACATTCTGGTCAAGCACGATGATGTCGGCCGATTTGCCAGCGACAAGCGAGCCGGTTTCATCGTCCAGCCGCATCGCCTTTGCCGAATTGAGCGTGTAGATCTCGATTGCCGAAGCGAGGTCGATCGCCTGCTCCGCCCAAAGCGAGACACCCGGAAAGGCGCCGGACGGGTTCTGCCGCGTCACCATGCCTTCAATCCCGTTCCACGGATCCGGGATCGGAATGACGGGCCAATCGGAACCGCCCGCCAACAGTGCGCCGGTGGCCTTCATGCTGGCGATCGGCCAGAAGCGGGTTGCCCGCTCCTCGCCCATCACTTCCTTGTGGCCTTCCAGGAAGGTCGTCGGGTACCAGATCATCGGACAGAGATCGGCGACAACGCCGAGCGTCGCGAAGCGGCTGATGTCTTCCTTGCGCAGATAGCTCGCATGAGCGATGTGATGCTTGATGTCAGTCGGGCCGTTGAAATGCCTGACGGCCTCGACCGCATCGAGCATCTCGGTGACGGAATAATCGCCGGCGCAGTGGATCTTCAGTCCCATGCCGAGCTTTTCGGACTTGTCGATATGGCGAACGAGATCAGGGTAGCTCACCAGCACTTCGCCACGATAGCCATGGGGATGCGCGGCGTCTGCGACATAGGCGTCGTGGAAAGCCGCCGTGCGGGCGCCGGGGACGCCATCGAGGAAGATTTTCGTGAAGTTCGGCTTCACATGTTCGGTGCGATATTCGTCCCGCAGCGCCAGCAGGCCATCACCCGATAGGCCAAACATGAAGCTCGGCTCGATGAGCGGCAGCGACGTAACAGCCCATGCGGTCAGCTTGCCCTTTAGATCCAGATTCTTGAGGGCCTTCAGTATGGGCAATACCGACGCGGCATCCTGGAAGGCAGTCACGCCGTAGGAGTTGACGACTTCGATGGCGCGGGCCACGGCGGCCTCGCCCATTTCCTCGGTGAAGGCCTCGGCAGCCGTCCGCTCGACAAGGCCAGCGGCAGACTCGACCAGCAGGCCGGTGAGCCCGCCGGTGACCGGATCGCGGCCGAAGGAACCCTGCGGTGGATCAGGCTGATTGTTGGAGATACCGGCAAGCCGCATCGCCTCGCTGTTGACCCAGCGATTGTGCATGGTTTCATCACGCAGAAGAACGGGATGTCCGAGGCTTGCCTCATCCAGCTTCCTGAGCGCGGCCTCGCTGTTGATCGCCGTGATCATGTCGGCGCCCCATTGATTGGCGACGATCCATTGCCCCTGCGGCACGATCCCGGCCTGCTTGCGCACATGGGCGCAGATCGCCTCGACAGAGGCGCCGGCCGGAATCTGGGTTTCGAACAGTTCGGCCTGGCCGCCCATCATGATGTGGTTGTGGATGTCGATGAAACCGGGCATCGCCATCTTGCCGGCAAGATCGACAAGGCGCGTTTCCGGCCCCTTCAGCGCTTCGATTTCAGTGTTGCTGCCGACGGCCAGGATGCGGCCATTCTTGACGGCGAGCGCCTCGGCCCAAGGCCGGCTTGGCTCAACAGTATAGATTCGTCCATTGAGAAGAATGAGGTCGGCAAAGCCGAGTGAAATAGTCATGTTCAGTTCCCACTTAGATTCATTATTTGAACCATTTATTCAAATATTGAGAGTGATGCAGGGCTCAGCGTTTGTCAATATAGTTCACACGTTAAATATATTGATGTGTGTACCACCAGCGCGAGCAAACCCGGAGCTCCGCGCACGACATATCAGCCGCCCGCAAGGCCTATGCTTGCGAGACGGACGCAGCCGGTGCGCGTGCGTTCCCGGCGTTTGGCCAGGGTAATTCCGCGAAAAGCGCGTAACGGCTTTCCGCCCGGAGTTTTCAAGGAAGCAGAAGGGTGTGGCACTTTCGCGATTCGAAGAAAAACGGAAGCGCCTTATCGCGTCAAAGCTGGATCCAGGCGGTTTTCAGATCGACATATTTGTCGAGAGCGTGCAGCGACTTGTCATGACCGTTGCCCGATTGCTTGACACCGCCCAACGGCACGCTGTTGTCAGCGCCGCCATAGGTGTTGACGTGGACGACGCCAGCCTGGATTCCGCGCACCATCCGATGAGCACGTGACAGGTTCGACGTCCAGACGGCCGAAGCGAGGCCATATTCGGTGGCATTGGCAATCTGCAGAGCTTCCGCCTCGGTCTCAAACGGGATGATTGATAGGATCGGCCCGAAGACTTCTTCGCGCGCCAAGGTCATCGATGGCATGACGTCGAACACGGCCGGCCGCATGTAATAGCCGCCGGTCTCCTCCAGGATGCGCGAGCCACCGGTGCGCAAGGAAGCCCCTTCGGATAGGGCCTGCCCGACATAGCCGAGATCCTTCTTCAGCTGTATCTCGCTGGAGATCGCGCCGGCTTCCGTCGACAACTGGAGGGGATCACCGACCGTCATGGCATCTGCAATGCGGGCGACTTTTTCGGAAAAGGCCTCATGGATCGATTTCTCGACGAGCAGGCGGGAGCCGGCGACGCAAACCTGGCCAGAATTGCGGAAGATGCCGTAGGCTGAGACTTTCGCAGCCTGATCGAGATCCGGCGCATCGGCAAAGACGATGTTCGGAGACTTGCCGCCAAGTTCGAGATAGATGCGCTTCAGGTTCGAGCGCGCCGAATATTCCAATAAACGACGGCCAATGGGACCTGAGCCAGTAAAAGCTAGAACATCGACATCCATATGCAGGCCCAGTGCCTCGCCGCTGACCGCACCCCGGCCGGTGACGACGTTGAAGACTCCTTCGGGCAATCCTGCCTCCGCACAGAGTTCCGCGAGCCGCAGCAGCGTCAGTGACGCACCTTCAGCCGGCTTCAGCACGACGGAATTGCCGGCAGCAAGAGCCGGCGCAATCTTCCAGGCTCCGATCATCATCGGAAAATTCCACGGCACAATGGCGGCAACGACGCCGATAGGCTCGCGGTGGACGAGGCCGAGAATATTGTTGGCGGTCGGCGCGATCTCGCCATAGACCTTGTCGATCGCCTCGGCATAATAGCGGAAAGTGCCGGCGGCACTGCCCGGCTCCGCCTTCAGGGCCATTGAAATTTCGGTGCCGTTGTCGCGCACGCCGAGCACGGCAAGCTCCAGCGCATTCTTCTCGATCAAGTCGGCGATCTTCAGCAGCACTTTTTTGCGTTCGACGGGAGCCGCTTTCGACCAGCTGCCCTTTTCGAAAGCTGCACGCGCCGCCCTGACGGCCAAATCGACGTCTTCCGCGCCGGCATCGGCGATGGTGGTCAATTTGGTGCCGTCGATCGGCGAGATGACGTCCATGACAGCGTCACTGACCGCCGGCCGCCAGGCGCCGCCGATGAACAGCGATTGCGGGGAAACGGACATCGTTCGGAGCTGATAGATCTTATCCTGCATCTCATTCTCTCGATTGAAAGGGTGGCGAGTACCCCCGCCACCACGCTTGGAATTGTATCAGGCTTCCTGACCGGCACCGAGGCGGGCGAAACCATCGGCATCCGCCGACCGCAGGCGCGCGGCAGCGATAAATCCGATCACGCCCGCGATCAGAACGAGGCAGGGCAGCAGCACGGCAAGCACACCGTTTGCTCCGGCAATCGCGCCGAAATTCGCCGAGATATAATAGACGAGCGCCGCAAGAATAAGCCCCGTCAACGTCGGCAACACCTTGACCGCCAGCACATTATTCTCAAGTCCCGGATTGCGGCTGAAGAACACGACAATCGAAAAGGCGGTAAAGGCCATCAGCAGAATGATTGCCAGAGTGCCCACGTTCGTCAGCCAGGAGAAGAGCCCCAGCACAGGATCCTGACCGGTCGCGGCGAACAGCGCGACGACGAGCACGGCAATAACAGTCTGGATGATCGAGCCGACATGCGGGCTCTGGAAGACCGGATGCGTCACGCCGACCGACTTGGGCAGCAGTCCTTCGCGACCCGCGACATACATGTAGCGCGCAACACCATTGTGGAAGGCGAGAACGCCGGCGAAAAGGCTGGTGATGAAGAGGACGCTCATCACGACCGTGATCCAATGACCGACATAGCGCTCGGCAAGGCCGAAGAGGAAGGTTGTCGGATCGGCAAGGCCCTGCAAGGTGGGCACGAGCTTGTCGACGCCGGCGCCTGTTACCATCAGCCAGGACGTCAGCATGTAGAAGAGGCCGATAATCAGCACCGAGATATAGGTTGCACGCGGTACGGTCTTGTGTGGTTCGCGTGCTTCTTCACTGTAAATTGTCGTTGCCTCGAAGCCGATGAAAGCGGCAAAGCAGAACAGAAGGCCCACAGCCGGCGTTCCGCTCCAGAAGGCGGTTGGCGTGAAGGGCGCGGCAGAGAGGCCGGCATCGCCACCCTTTACGAAAATCGCGCCATCGATGACGAGAACGACGAGATATTCAAGGATAACGAGCACGGTAAGCACCTTGGCCGAGAGATCGACTCGGCGGTAGCCGAAGACGGCCACAAGAGCGATGCCGATAAAGGTCCAAACCCACCACGGCAAGTCAAGGCCGAATTGCTCGGCAAAAAAGCCTTTGGTCGCAGCGCCGAAAAGCCCGAAAACGCCGACCTGCATGCAATTGTAGGCCAGAATGGCGATGAGAGCGGCAGCACCGCCCATAAGCCCGCCGAGACCGCGAGCAGTATAGGCATAGAAGGCGCCGGCGTTGCGGATGTGCCGCGCCATCGCCACGTAGCCGATGGCGAACAACAGCAAAATGCCGGTCACCAGCAGGAAGGTCAGAGGAATGCCCGGGCCGTTGCCGAGCATCATCGATAGCGGCACGCCGCCGGCAACCGCGGTCAGCGGCGCTGCGGCAGACACGACCAGGAAGGTCACGGCACCCACGCCGAGACTGTTTTTGCGCAGCTGATTCTCAGCAGCACCTTGCGAATTTTGCGTGTTCATCTGCGTTTGTTCCCCTTGTTGAGAGCATCCGATCGTCGCTGTAATTTCCCACAAGCGACCTCCACCAGAACCGGACTGACGAGCGGGAGCTTGAGCTTTTGTTGATTATGCCGCCATCAGCGCTTATGGTTCATTATTTGAACCACAGCTTCAAATATAGACTTGCAAACATTCCCGTGCTCTGTCAAGTTATTTCGCATGTTAAGTATCTTGGGTCGCTGCTATCGTGCCGCGGCGCATGGTCAGCGAGCTGATTTGACGGAAGCCCCGGCTGGACGCACAAAAACAGACGCTGACCAACCCAAGAGGAGGAACAATGAGCACGATCGGGAAGGCGCTTTCATTGCTGGATACCCTGTCACGGCTGGACAAGGAGGCGGGTCTGACAGACATCGCCAATCTGTGCGCACTCGACAAGGCGACGGCGCGACGCTTTCTGGTCGAGCTGGAAAAACATGGTTTCGTCGAGCAGGATCCTGACACGCGGCGATATAGAGTAGGCTCCGCACCCGTACGTCTTGCCCGCATTCGCGAAGCGCGTTTCCCGTTTTTGCGAGTAGCAATCCCCTTCATTCAGGCACTCGCGGGATCGTCGACCGAGACGGTGCATCTTTCCGAATTTTCCGGCGGGCAGCTCTCGACCATTTATGTGGAGGATTCGTCCTGGGCGCATCGGATCATCGTCGAAGTCGGCAGTCTCCTGCCATTTCATGCGACGGCGTCCGGCCTCGCCTTCCTTGCATTCTGCCCGCCGGCAGAAATCGGAGCCTTTCTTAAAAAGCCGCTCGAGAAATACACCGATCATACTGTCGTCGATCCCCAGCTGATCCGCGGCATGCTCGACGAAACGGCGGCACGCGGCTTCTCGATCAGCCATCAGGGACTGGAAGCCGGCGTGATCAGCACGGCGGCACCCGTCTGTGGTCCCAACGGCCGCCCGATCGGCTGCGTGGCCATCGCAGCCCCGCTCTCGCGCACGACAAACGCGGGCATCTACGAATTCGGCGCACAAGCCGTCGCGACCGCCAACGCGATTTCAGAAAAATACTACGGGTCGGAAAAACCCTTGGGAACCAATGCAAAACCAGGAGGACGGATTAATGAGCCCCAAGGCTCCCTCGCCCAGAATTCTCGTCATCGGAACCGGTGACACCAAGAGCGACGAACTGCAATTCATGGCATCCGTCATCGCGGAAGCCGGCGGCAGGCCTGTTATGGTCGATGTCAGCATTCTCGGCGATCCGCCTTATGTGCCCGACTTTTCCAGGCATGACATCGCAAAGGCCGCCAATACCACGATCGAAGCGATTGCCGAGAGCGGCGATGAAAATAGCGCCATGGCCGGCATGGCCGCAGGCGCAACGGCGCTGACGAAACGACTTTACGAGGACGGTCTGGTCGACGGCATCATCGTCCTTGGCGGCACCATGGGCACCGATCTGGCGCTCGACGTTGCTGCGGTCCTGCCACTCGGCGTACCGAAATTCGTGGTTTCGACGATTGCCTACTCCCATCTGATCCCACCCGAGCGCATTGCCCCAGATCTCATGATGATCTTATGGGCCGGCGGCCTCTACGGACTGAACGATATCTGCCGTGCGGTTTTGTCACAGGCATGCGGCGCCGTCGTCGGAGCGGCAAAACACGGAACCAAGACCGATCGCCAGCGCCCGCTCATCGGAATGACCTCGCTCGGCTCCAGCTGCCTCAAATATATGAAATACCTGCGGCCGGAGCTCGAAAAGCGCGGCTATGAAGTCGCGATCTTTCATGCCACCGGCATGGGCGGACGCGCCTATGAAGCCATCGCTTCGCAGGGAGGTTTCGCCGCCGTTTTCGACTTCTGCATTCAGGAAGTCAGCAATCATCACTACGACACCGTGGTCACCTCCGGCCCGGACAGGCTGGAGAACGCCGGCCGCACCGGCATTCCGCAGATCGTTGCGCCCGGCGCCGTCGACATGGTCGATCTTCAGGCATGGCGGCCATTGCCTGATATCCTCGCCGAACGGCCCTACCATGCTCACAACCGGCTGATCGCGTCCGTCACCACATCACCGGAGGGCAGGCGTGAAGTTGCCCAATTAATCGGACGCAAACTTGCACGCGCCGATGCGAGGGTTGCCTTCCTGCTCCCGACCGAAGGCATTCAGGAATGGGACAAGCCGAACGAGCCGCTGCATGATCCGGATGGGCTTGCCGCCTTCGTGGAAGAGATGCGCCGTGCCATACCGCCGTCCGTCGCTTTGGAAGAGGTCGACGCCCACATCAATTCTCCCGCCTTTTCAGCTGCAGCCCTTGCCGTTTTCGACAAATGGGTCGCCGAAGGCGTCATTCCGGAGGGAAGACCATGACATCACAACGCGCGCTCATCCTCGATTTCGGCGGCGTGGTGACACGTACATTGTTCGAAACCCATGAGGTCACCGAGCGCACTCTCGGTCTCCCGAAGGGATCGCTGACGTGGCTCGGACCGTTCGACACCACCACAGATCCGCTCTGGGTGTCGATGCAGAAACGCGAAATCACCGAGCGCGATTACTGGCTGACGCGCGCGGGAGAAGTTGGGAAAATGGTCGGCGAAAACTGGGCCGACATGCAGACTTTCGTTCGTCGCGCCCGCGGCGCCGAGCCTGAACTGGTGTTGCGTCCTGAAGCCCGCGACGCCATCCTGCGGGTCAAGGAAGCCGGTCTCAAGCTGGCGATCCTGTCGAACGAACTAGACCTTTTCTACGGCGTCGAGTTCCGCAAACGCTTCCCGCTGATCGACCTTTTCGACGTTATTGTCGATGCCACCTATACGAAGATCCTCAAGCCCGATCCCCGCGCCTACGAACTCGTCCTTGCCGAGCTCGATCTGCCGCGTGAGGCCTGCGTCTTCGTTGACGACCAGAAGAAGAACATCGAGGGCGCCGAAGCCGTGAAACTGCCTCACGTGCATTTCGACGTTACCCGCCCCGCCGAAAGCTATGCCCAAGCACTTGCCATGCTGGGACTCTGAACAAGAAGGAATTTGATATGCGCGAAACCAATTTCATCATTGAAAACAACGCCCGCCACCTTTGGCACCCGATGGCTCACCCGGCCGAGATGCAGGCGCATCCGCCGCGAATTGTCAATTCAGGCGAAGGCGTCGAGATCGTCGACATCCAAGGCAAGAAGGTAATCGACGCTGTCGGCGGCCTCTGGAACGTCAACCTCGGCTACTCCTGCGAGCCGGTGAAGAAGGCGATCCGCGACCAGCTCGACGAACTGCCCTACTACTCCACCTTCCGCGGCACGACGAACTCGCCGCTCATCGAACTGTCCTACGAACTCGCCGAATGGTTCAAGCCCGATGGCCTGAGCCGCTCATTCTTCACCTCCGGTGGCTCGGATTCAGTGGAGACCTGCTTACGGCTGGCGCGCCAGTATCACAAGATCAACGGCCAGCCCGAGCGCACCAAATTTGTCGCGCTGAAGAAGGGCTATCACGGCACGCATTTCGGCGGCGCTTCGGTTAACGGCAACCAGAATTTCCGCCGCAACTACGAGCCGCTGCTCCCCGGCGTGATCCATCTGCCCGCGCCCTTCACCTACCGCAATCCGTTCAACACCACCGACGGAGCAGAGATCGCCCAGGCGATCGCGACACTCTTCGAGGATGAAATCGCCTTCCAGGGTGCTGACACCATCGCGGCCCTGATCATCGAGCCGGTGCTGGGCGCCGGCGGCGTCATCGTTCCGCACGAGACCTTCCTGCCGCTGATGCGCGAGATCTGCGATCGCCATGGTATCCTGCTGATCGCCGATGAGGTCATCACGGCATTTGGCCGTACCGGCGCCTGGACTGGATCGCGCCTCTGGGGCGTCAAGCCGGACATGATGTCGACGGCCAAGGCGATCACCAACGGCTACTTCCCCTTCGGCGCCGTGATGATTTCCGACAAGGTCGCCGAGGTCTTCGAAAGCAATAAGAACTCCGTCGGCAATATCGGCCATGGCTACACCTATTCCGGCCATCCGGTCGGTGCCGCAGCAGCGCTCGCAACGCTCAAGGAGACCAAACGGCTTGACGTGGCTGCCAATGCCGCCGCCCGCGGCGAAGAGCTGCTGGCCGGCCTGAAGGTGTTGCAGAACAAGCATGAACTGATCGGCGATGTGCGCGGCAAGGGCCTGATGTGCGCCCTCGAGCTTGTCGGCGACCGGGCGAAGAAGAGCGCGGCGGCCAAGGACGTGGTTCAGAAGGTCCATGACGCAACCTACGATGCCGGTGTGATGGTCCGCACCTCCGGCGCCAACGTGATCATGTCGCCGCCGCTGATCGTGACAGCTGCGAATGTCCAGACCATCCTGACCGCGCTCGATGCCGGCCTCTCTGCAGCAGGAGCCTGATCATGTCCGACAATGCAGCTCTTATCGCACGGCGCGAGCGGCTTCTCGGCCGCAACATGTCGCTCTTCTATGAGGATCCGGTCCATCTGGTGCGCGGCGAAGGCGTCTGGCTCTGGGACGCCGACGGCAAGAAATACCTCGATTGCTACAACAACGTGCCGCATGTCGGCCATTGCCATCCGCGCGTGGTCGGGGCCATCACGCGCCAGGCCTCGACGCTGAACACGCACACGCGCTACCTGCACGAAGGGATCCTCGACTATGTCGAGCGGCTGACGGCGACTTTCGACAAGAGCCTCGGCGCGGCGATCCTGACCTGCACGGGCAGCGAAGCCAACGACGTGGCCCTGCGCATGGCACAGGCCGTCACCGGCAAGACCGGCGTCATCGCGACCAACCACACCTATCACGGCAACACGACGGCCGTGTCACAACTGTCGACGCGCATGCCGCCGGTCGGCGGCTTCGGTGGCCATGTTCGGCATGTGCCTGCGCCGGACAGCTATCGGCCGCTCGGCGGCGAAGGCGGAGACGCCTTTGCCACGGCTTTCGCAGCAGAGGTCGAGAAGGCGATTGCTTCACTGCAGGACAGCCCGCATGGCTTTTCCGCTATCATCATCGACCCGTTCTTTGCCAATGAAGGCTTCCCGGATCTGCCGCCGGGCTTCCTGGACAAGACGGTCGCCGCCGTGCGGAAAGCGGGCGGCCTAGTCATTACCGACGAGGTGCAACCCGGTTTCGGCCGCACCGGCACGCATATGTGGGGGCATCAACATGCCGGTATCGTTCCCGACATTGTCACCCTCGGCAAGCCGATGGCCAACGGCCATCCGGTCGGCGGTGTCGTTGCCAACATCGATACGGTGAATGCCTTCCGCAAGGCGTTCCGCTATTTCAATACCTTCGGCGGCAATCCGGTCTCCTGCGCGGCGGCGATGGCGGTTCTTGACGTCATCGACGACGAAAACCTCATCGAAAACGCCCGCAAGGTCGGCGAATACACGCGCACTGCCTTCCAGAAACTCGCGCAAAAACACTCGATCATCGGCGACGTGCGCGGAAGCGGCCTCTTCATGGGGACGGAATTCGTGCTCGACCGTGCAACCAAGGAACCTGCGGCGGCACAGGCAACCCGGATCGTCAATAAGATGCGCGAACGGGGCGTGCTGATGGGTAAGATCGGCATTCATCAATGCGCGACCAAAATCCGGCCGCCCATGCCCTTTACTACAGAGAATGCCGATTTCATGCTGTCGATTTTCGACGACGTGCTGTCGGGCTTGTGAGGCTGATATGGCTGACGAGTTGCCACAGGCCGTCCGGGACGCCCTGCAGAAGCGCGCACTGGAGGCGCTCGACCATTGGTCGGTTCAGGCCGATGAACCGGTGCTGATGAAATATCGGGAGAATGCCGTCTTCCGCATCACTCTCGACGACGGACAATATGCCGCCCTTCGGCTACATCGTCCAGGCTATCACGACGAAACGAGCCTGCGCTCGGAACTGCACCTGATGGCTGCGCTGCGGCTCGGCGACCTCAACGTGCCGAGCCCTGTTCCTACAAGCGACAGGCAAAGCCTCGTTCGGCTCCCGGCGAACCGGCAATTTTCCGAGCAGCACGCCGACGTCGTCAGTTGGATCGAGGGTTCACCGCTCGGCCAGAGCGGCACGCCGCTGGCACAGTCAGCCGAAAAGCAGGCGCAGATATTCTACTGCGTCGGCCGCTCCATGGCGACCATGCATAATCTCGCCGATGCATGGGCACCGCCCGAGCGTTTTCGACGCCCGGCCTGGGATGTGGAAGGCCTCGTTGGCGAAAAGCCCTTGTGGGGACGCTTCTGGGATTGCCTGGGCCTCCCGAAGGACGATGCCGAAGCGCTGACGGCATTGCGAGGCCAATTACGCCAAGCGCTCGCAAAGGCGCAGGAACGTGGCCTCGATTATGGCCTGATCCATGCCGATCTTGTGCGTGAGAACATCTTCCTCACGGACAACGAAAGCGACGTTGCCTTCATCGATTTCGACGATGCGGGATATGGTTTCCGTCTTTTCGATCTTGCAACGGCCTTGCTGAAGAATCGCAACGAACCCGCCTATCCGGACATCGAGAACGCGCTGATTTCGGGCTATCGGAGCCAGCGTGAGCTTTCCGACGCAACGCTCGAATTCCTTCCGCTCTTCATGGTTCTGCGCAGCCTCACCTACATCGGATGGCTCGCCGAGCGGCCCGAGATTCCGAACGCCGCCCCGCGCCTTGCTCGCTACGTCAACGAAAGTCTGGAGATGGCAAGAAAGCTCGATACCATTGCTTGACTTCTCCTTGGAATTGATTAACGTGTTAAGTAAATAAGAGATCGGGAGGACGTATGCCACATCTCGCCATCGAGTATTCGGCTAATCTGGAAGGCCGCGCCGATATCGGCGCGCTTTGCGAACGACTGCTGAAGACCGTGCTGGAAACCGGTCTTTTCGAGATCGGGGCCGTGCGCGTCCGCGCCTTCCGCGCCGATCACTACGCAATCGCAGACAAACTGCCGGAGAACGCCTTTGTCGATCTGAATTTCCGCATCGGCAAGGGTCGCACGGCTGATGAAAAGAAGCGTACCGGCGAAGCGATCTTTGCGGCAGCAACCGAGGTTCTAAGCCCCCTCTTCGAGACGCCGCATTTCGCGCTCTCGCTGGAAATTCGCGAGATCGATGCGGAACTCAGCTGGAAAAAGAACGCCATTCATCCGCGGCTTCGCGGCAAGTGACCACGCCCGCCTAGGGACGAGATAACATCAAGGAAATAGACGATGTCCAAATTGCAGGAAAACATCGCAAAGGCCGAAAGCTTTCTGGCCCGGTTCAAAGAGCGCGGTGTTCTCAACCGCATCAACGGCGAGGATGTCCGTGCCGATGACGGTTCGACCTTCGAGACCATTTCGCCGGTCGATCTGAAGCCGCTTGCCACCGTCGCCCGCGGCAAGGCCGCCGATATCGATCGTGCCGCCAAAGCCGCAAAGGCCGCCTTTGCCGATTGGGCTGCCATGCCGGGTGACGCCCGCAAGAAGCTTCTGCATAAGATCGCCGATGCAATCGTGGCCCGCGCGGAAGAGATCGCCTTCGTCGAATGCATGGACACCGGACAGTCGCTGAAATTCATGGCCAAGGCCGCCCTGCGCGGCGCCGAGAATTTCCGTTTCTTCGCCGATCGCGCACCGGAAGCGCGCGATGGCAAGTCGATCCGCGCCGAAGGCCAGGTGAACCTGACGACGCGCGTGCCGATCGGCCCGGTCGGGATCATCACGCCCTGGAACACGCCCTTCATGCTGTCGACCTGGAAGATCGCGCCGGCACTGGCCGCCGGCTGCACCATCGTCCACAAACCAGCCGAATTCTCGCCGCTGACCGCCCGCTTGCTGGTGGAAATTGCCGAGGAGGCCGGCTTGCCGAAGGGTGTTTGGAACCTGGTCAACGGTCTGGGCGAAGATGCTGGCCGCGCTCTGACGGAACATCCGCTCATCAAGGCCATCGGCTTCGTCGGCGAAAGCCGCACCGGTTCGATGATCATGAAGCAGGGTGCCGATACACTGAAGCGGGTGCATTTCGAGCTTGGTGGCAAGAACCCGGTCGTCGTCTTTGCCGATGCCGATCTTGAGCGCGCCGCCGATGCCGCCGTCTTCATGATCTACTCGCTGAACGGGGAGCGCTGCACCTCGTCCTCGCGCCTGCTGGTCGAGGAAAGCGTCTACGACAAGTTCACCGCAATCGTCGCCGAGAAGGCCAAGCGCATCAAGGTCGGCCATCCGCTGGACCCGGAAACTGTCGTCGGCCCGCTCGTCCATCCCGTGCACGAAAAGAAGGTGCTGGAATATATCCAGATCGGCAAGTCCGAGGGCGCAACGGTTGCAGCCGGCGGCGAGAAGTTCGATGGCCCCGGCGGCGGTTGCTACGTCTCCCCGACCCTGTTCACGGGCGCCAACAACCAGATGCGCATCGCCCAGGAAGAAATCTTCGGGCCGGTACTAACAGCCATCCCCTTCAAGGACGAATCCGATGCGCTCGCGCTCGCTAACGACGTCCAGTATGGCCTGACCGGCTATCTCTGGACCTCGGACGTCACCCGCGCGTTCCGTTTCACCGATCATCTCGAGGCCGGCATGATCTGGGTGAATTCGGAAAACGTTCGCCATCTGCCCACCCCCTTCGGTGGGGTCAAGAATTCCGGCATCGGCCGCGACGGCGGCGACTGGTCGTTCGATTTCTACATGGAAACCAAGAACGTCGCCTTCGCCACCAAGCCACACGCAATCCAGAAACTCGGCGGCTGAGCCGACAATACGCATTAGAGCGGTTCAGCTTTTCGAGGAAGCGCGGAACCGCTCGAACTTTTCGTTTAACGCAATTCCGGACGGAAAACCGCTTCGCACTTTTCCTGGAAATTGCTCCAAGAGGAGGAACACATGCCCCTGCCAAAACCAAATCTCTATCCGCCCTTCAACATCGTGCGCCTCAGCCATGTCGAATTCGGCGTTACCGACCTTGCCAAGTCGCGCTCCTTCTATGTCGACACACTCGGCCTGCAGGTGACGGATGAGACGGCCGACACCATCTACCTGCGGGCACTCGAAGAGCGCGGCCATCACTGCATCGTCCTGCGCAAGTCCGACAAGGCGGAAGCTCGCGACCTCGGCTTCAAGGTCTTCGGCGACGAGGATCTCGACAAGGCCGCTCACTTCTTCAAGGGCAAGGGCCTGCCGGTGGAATGGGTCGAGCGCCCTTACCAGGCGCGGACCTTCCGCACCCGCGACCCGCATGGCATCCCGCTTGAGTTCTACTCGAAGATGGATCGCCTGCCGCCGATCCATCAGAAATATGCGCTCTACAAGGGCGTCAAGCCGCTGCGCATCGACCACTTCAACTGCTACTCGACCAATGTCGATGAAAGCGTGGCTTTCTATAACGAACTCGGCTTCCGCGTCACGGAATATACCGAGGATGCCGAAACCGGTCGTCTCTGGGCTGCCTGGACGCACCGCAAGGGCGGCGTCCACGACATCGCCTTCACCAATGGTCGCGGCCCGCGCCTGCACCACACCGCCTTCTGGGTTCCGACGCCGCTCAACATCATCGACCTTCTCGACCTGATGGCAACCACCGGCTGGGTCAGCAATATCGAGCGCGGCCCGGGACGCCACGGCATCTCGAATGCCTTCTTCCTCTACGTCCTCGATCCGGATGGCCACCGCATCGAAATCTACTGCTCGGACTATCAGACCGTCGATCCCGATCTGGAGCCGATCAAGTGGGACCTCAAGGATCCGCAGCGCCAGACACTTTGGGGCGCACCCGCTCCCAAATCCTGGTTCGAACATGGTAGCCTGTTCGCCGGCGCAGAAGTCGCGGAACCGGAACTGAAGGCACAGCCGATTATCGCGCCTTAAGCGTTACCCTCAAGAGCGGGCGAAAACGCCCGCTCTTTTCAACGTTATCCAGGCGAGGAGATAGTCATGAAATTGAAGGACGCAACGTTGTTCCGGCAGGCGGCATTGGTCGGCGGCGAGTGGATCGAAGCCGATCCCGCAAACGCGATCAAGGTCGACAATCCGGCAACAGGCGAGATCATCGGCCTGGTTCCCAATCTGGGCGCTGCCGAGACGAAGAAAGCGATTGCTGCAGCCGAGGTGACCCAGAAGGAATGGGCCGCCCGCACCGCCAAGGAGCGTTCCGGCATTCTGCGACGCTGGTTCGAGCTGATGATGGAAAACCAGGATGATCTCGGACGCATCCTGACAGCCGAACAGGGTAAGCCACTGCCCGAGGCCAAGGGCGAAATTGCCTATGGCGCAAGCTTCATCGAATGGTTTGCCGAAGAAGGCCGCCGCGTCTATGGCGACATCATCCCCGGCCATCAGAAGGACAAGCGCATCCTTGTCATGAAGCAGCCGATCGGCGTCGTCGCGGCCATCACCCCCTGGAATTTCCCGAATGCGATGATCACCCGCAAGGCTGGCCCGGCTTTTGCCGCTGGCTGCGCCATGGTCCTGAAACCCGCGTCCCAGACGCCGTTCTCGGCAATCGCCCTTGCGATCCTCGCCGAGCGTGCCGGCCTGCCCAAGGGACTGTTCAGCGTCATCACCGGATCGGCCCGCGCCATCGGCGCCGAGATGACCGCAAGCCCGGTCGTGCGCAAGCTCACCTTCACCGGCTCGACCGAAGTCGGTGCGGAACTCTACAAGCAGAGCGCGCCGACCATCAAGAAACTCGGCCTTGAGCTAGGAGGCAATGCGCCCTTCATCGTGTTCGACGATGCCGATCTCGATGCTGCTGTCGAAGGCGCGCTGATTGCCAAGTTCCGCAACAACGGTCAGACCTGCGTCTGTGCCAACCGTCTCTACGTGCAGGACGGCGTCTATGATGCCTTTGCCGAAAAGCTTGCCAAGGCTGTGGGTTCGCTGAAGACCGGCAACGGTTTTGACGAGGGCATCAACCTCGGACCTCTGATCGATGAAGCGGCTCTCAACAAGGTCGAGGAGCATGTCGCCGACGCTCTTTCCAAGGGCGGTCGCATCGTTGCCGGCGGTCATCGCCATCAGCTCGGCGGACGCTTCTATGAAGCGACGGTGCTCGCCGACGTCACGCCTGCCATGGCTGTGGCGAAGGAAGAGACCTTCGGACCGGTGGCTCCGCTCTTCCGCTTCAAGGATGAGGCCGATGTCATCGTTCAGGCCAATGACACCGAGTTTGGCCTTGCCTCCTACTTTTATGCCAAGGATCTCGCCCGCGTATTCCGCGTTGCCGAAGCCCTGGAATACGGCATGGTCGGCGTCAATACCGGCCTGATCTCGACGGCCGAAGCCCCCTTCGGTGGCGTCAAGCTCTCCGGCCTTGGTCGCGAGGGCTCGCGCTACGGCATCGAGGAATTCACCGAAATCAAATATGTCTGCCTCGGCGGCGTCGTCTGAGGTCAAAACAAGGCCATGAAAGCATGACCCATCCAAGATTCCTGTCCTTTTCGAGAAACGGCCGTCATGGTTACGGGCTTGCGGTCGACGGCGGCGTCGTCGACCTCTCCGCCCGCCACGGCGCGTCATGGCCGACACTGCGTGAGGTGATCGAGGCCGGTCGCCTCGTTCAGCTCGCAGAGGAAGCCAAGACGTTGAAGCCGGATTTCGCACTGGACGACATCCGCTTCGAAATTCCCATTCCGTCGCCGGAAAAGATCATTTGCGTCGGGGTCAACTTCCCCGACCGCAACGAGGAGTACAAGGATGGGCAGGCTGCCCCTTCCAACCCCTCTCTCTTCATCCGCTTTCCGCGCTCGTTCACCGGCAACGGCCAGCCGCTGATCCGGCCGCCGGAAAGCCCCCAGCTCGACTACGAAGGCGAGATCGTCATTGTCATCGGCAAGGGTGGCCGGCGGATTGCCGAGGCCGATGCCTTCTCGCATATCGCCGCTCTTTCGCTTTGCAATGAAGGCACGATCCGCGACTGGGTACGGCACGCGAAGTTCAACGTTACCCAGGGCAAGAACTTCGACAATACAGGCTCTATTGGCCCCTGGCTGATCCCCTTCACCGATGGCGCCCAGCTTGACGACATTGAGCTTAAGACCCGCGTCAACGGCGAGGTGCGCCAGATCGACCGCACCAGCCGGATGATCTTCTCCTTCCGCAAGATCATCAACTACATCTCCACCTTCACCACGCTCGTTCCCGGCGACGTCATCGTGACAGGCACGCCGACCGGCGCCGGCGCCCGCTTCGACCCGCCGATCTGGCTGAAGCCGGGAGATGTCGTCGAAGTCGAGGCAGATGGCCTCGGCATCCTGAAAAACACCATTGCCGACGAGGTGCTCTGATGCTGTCGCAAAATGAAATCCAGGCCGCGGCGGAAAGCCTCGATCTGGCCGAGCGGACGCGCGTCCAGACGGGGCTCCTCTCGCTGAAGCACCCGCAGATGACCATGGACGATTCCTATGCCGTCCAAAGCGCTTGGGTGACGAAGAAGATCGCAGCCGGCCGCAAGCCGATCGGCTGGAAGATCGGGCTGACGTCGAAGGCGATGCAATATGCCCTCAACATCAACATTCCGGATTCCGGCGTGCTCTTCGAAGACATGGTCTTCGAGGATGGCGCCACCGTGCCGGCCGACCGCTTCATTCAGCCGCGCATCGAGGCCGAGATCGCCTTCGTCATGAAGGCACCGCTCAAGGGGCCGAACGTCTCGATCTTCGATGTGCTGAATGCCACCGACTACGTGACCCCCGCTCTTGAGATCCTCGACACCCGTATCCTCCGGGTCGACCCGGAGACGAAGAAGGCGCGCACTATCGTCGATACCATCTCCGACAATGCCGCCAATGCGGGTATCGTCACCGGCGGCCGCGCGGTGCGACCCGACCAGATCGACATGCGCTGGATGGGCGCGATCGTCAGCCGCAACGCCGAGGTCGAGGAAACCGGCCTTGGCGCCGGCGTCTTAAACCAGCCTGCACGCGGCATCGCCTGGCTTGCCAATCGGCTGTCGCAATATGGCGACGGTATCGAAGCCGGTCAGATCGTTCTTGCCGGTTCGTTCATCCGCCCGATCGAGGCACGGCACGGCGATACGATCACCGCCGATTTCGGTCCTTACGGATCGGTCAGCCTGTTCTTTGCCTGAAGGAGTGAGACATGCCTGCGCCCAAGAACCTCTTTAAACAGGCACTGAAGGAAGGGCGGGCGCAGATCGGCCTCTGGCAGGCCCTCGCCAATGCCTACACGGTCGAAATCTCAGCGGGCGCCGGCTACGATTGGCTCCTGCTCGACGCCGAGCATGCGCCGAATGACGTGCCGCTCCTCGTCTCGCAACTGCAGGCGATGAAGGGCACGGCGAGCCACGCGATCATCCGTCCGACGATCGGCGAGACCTGGATCATCAAGCAGATGCTCGATATCGGCGCACAGACCCTGCTCATCCCGATGGTCGACAGCAGGGAAATGGCCGAGACCATGGTCAAGGCTGTCAGATATCCGCCACATGGCGTGCGCGGCGTCGGTGCGGCCCTTGCCCGCGCCTCCGCCTTCAATCGCATTCCCGATTATCTGCCGACGGCCAATGACGAGATCTGCCTGCTCTTGCAAGTGGAAAGCCGCGCAGGGCTTGAGGCGCTCGATGCCATAGCCTCGACTGAAGGCGTTGACGGCGTCTTTATCGGCCCCGCCGATCTCGCTGCCGACATGGGCTATCTCGGTAGGCCGGGCGCGCCGGAAGTGCAGGCGGAGGTCGAAAAGGCGCTTGCGAAAATTCAGGCTCATGGCAAAGCGGCTGGCATCCTGATCGGCGACCTCTCGCTGGCCAAGCGCTATCTCGAACTTGGTGCGACGTTCGTGGCGATCGGCAATGACGTCACGCTTCTCGCCAATGCCACCACCAAGCTTCTGGACGATTTCAAAAAGGTTGAAGCAGCAAAACCGCCTGCTGAAGCGAAGGTATACTGATCTCCGCGGATGCCTCTCGTAGTCGGCGGGAGGCGTCTGCCAATCACACGGTAGAGGAGCAGTGCGATCAGACGCGTTGTGCACGCTCAGTCAAAACGGACTGCACAGCTGGACGCGACGCCTGCGAACGCATCGGCCATGATGCTCAAGAAATCCAAGAGGAGGAAACATGCGTTTCAAGAACAAGACGGCCCTGATCACCGGTGGCGGCACGGGTATCGGCGCAGCGGTCGCGCGCCGCATCCGCGAGGAAGGCGGCAATGTCGCGCTCGTCGGACGCCGTCCCGAGCCGCTTAGAAGCGTTGCCGAAGAGATCGGCGCAACTGTCGTTGCAGCCGATGCTGCCGATGGCGCCGCGATGAAGGCTGCCGTGGAGAAAGTCGTCGAGACCTATGGCGGGCTCGACATTCTGATCGCTAATGCCGGTGGCCACGGTGTCGGGCCGACGGTCAGCATGTCGGACGAGACATGGGATCTTGCCGTTCGTCTAAACCTCAACACCGCATTCGTCAGCGCGCGCGAATCCCTGCCCCACCTCATCAAGAACAAGGGCAACATCGTCGTTCTCGCCTCGATCGCCGGGCTCTTTGCCGGGCCGGATGCCGCAGGCTACGTCACCATGAAGCACGGCTGCATCGGCCTCGCGAAATCGCTGGCGCGCGACTACGGCCGCAAGGGCGTACGCACCAACACCGTCTGCCCAGGCTGGGTCACGACCGCCATGGCCGACGAACAGATGGAATTCATCGTCGAGAAGTACAAGCTGAACAGCATCGAGGAAGCCTATGCGCTCGTCACCAAGGACGTGCCGCTCGGCCAGCCGGCAACCGCCGAAGACGTCGCCAATGCTGTCTGCTTCCTCGCTTCGGGTGAGGCTTCGATGATCAACGGCGCGGTCCTGACCGTCGACGGCGGCGCCGGCACCGTCGATCTGCCGACGCTGGCATTTGTGGATTAAGGGGGAGGAAACGCGCATGAACCAGAATCCAAAAGATTGGAAAACCTACGATCAATTCGCCTATGGCATCGACACGAACCGGCTGCCGGCGACGGATGCCCTTGCCGGCTCGTCGCACAAGGTCGCCTTCAACGACGGCCGCAAGCTCGAGCTTGCCTTTGGCAAGGAACACGTCAAATGGTCCGACGGCAAGGACAGCGCCACGGATAAGGCCGAAGTTATCGAAGTCGCGCCGAACACCTATTTCGTCGAGATCGTTTTTGCCGGACGTTCGAAGGAAGCGGAAACGCTGATCCTCAATGTCGAGACGCGTCGCGCCCTGTCGATCTACTCGATCGTTCGCGAGCTGAAAGATTCGGTCGGCGAGCCGCAGGTGGCGCAGATCTTCCGTCCCGGCATCATCGAGGGCGGTGTTGTCAGCGGTCAGGCTCCAGCTGAGAGCCGCGACCTGATCGGTCTCCGGGCACACTTCACCTACAGCCCCAACCATGTCTACGAGCACACGTACCTGTCGTCGCAGCGCTATGCCTGGCAATGCCTCGTCGGCGTTCAGCGCGGCCATGGCGACGTCGATCTGACCACCACCTACAAGTTCGACGAGAACCAGTACATCTTCACCTTCCGCGAATTCAAGATCGCGGTCGCGTCGACGTTCTTCTACAATTTCAATGACATGCGTTCCACAGGCAAGTTCCTCGGCATTACTGGCGACGGACGTATCCAGAATAGCCCGGCCGGCGCGTTCATTCGCAAAGCCTCGATGACCTACTACCTGCCCGGCCAGGAACCAGTGTGAAGGACAGCACGATGCGAACAGCTTTCGAAATTGTGAAGGCGCATTACGACGCCAATCTTCGCCGCGACATGGATGGCATGCTGGCCGACATCGCTCCGGATTGCCACTGGACCGAGATGGACGGCTTCCCCTGCGTCGGCACCTATGTCGGCCCGCAGGAAATCTTCAAGAACGTCTTTCAGGCGCTCGGACAGCTGTTTGACGGATACACGTTCACGCTCGAACGGCTCCTCGACGCCGGCAACGACGTGGTCGCCATCGGCGAATATACCGGCACCAGCAAACAGACGGGCAAGCCGTTCAAAGCTCGCGTCGTGCATGTCTGGGGCGTGGCGCAGGATAAGATCCGCCGGTTCGAACAGTTCACCGATACGCTTCGGGTGGTAGAATCGATGCGTTGATCGGTCGAGGCGGCCGGGACTCGACGTCCGGCCGCCTCTTTTATACAGCCGCGGCCCTACGCCATTGCGAGGGAGAAACACCGAAGCGATTGCGAAAGGCCCGGGAAAAATGTGCGCTTGATGAAAAGCCGAGCGCAAACGCAATTTCGGATATTTCGCCCGCATAGCCTCCGGCATCCCGCAACTGTGCGGCAGCCTTCTCCACGCGTAAATTCCAGATATAGTCCGAAGGCGTCAGGCACTCGACCTCGAATGCCCGATAGACATAGCGCACAGAGCAGCCCATACGGCGCGCGATCATTGTAATGGTCAGGTCCGGCCGCTCGACATTGCTTTCGATGAACTCCTTGATCCGCTGCAACAGCAGAGCCAGCGGATTGGCAACCGGTCTTGCCGGCTGCGTATCCGCGCCGATCACGGTGCGAACGAGATCGATCATGGTCTGGCCGATGCCGGCGCGCCTAGCTTCATCGAGATGGCCGATCTCATGCATGGTCGATTCCATCAACGACAGCAGGATGCGGCACATGCCGTCCTGCTCCGCATGCGCCGTGAACGGCCTCGCCAGCCGCTCGATGGCGCTGTGGGAGAGCGCATGCCGTGGCAACTGCAGCAGAAGCTGGCGCACGGGCGTGCTGTTGGTCAGCACATAGGGCCGACGTGGGTCATAGATGACCAGAGCATCGGATTGCACCGGGGCACGCTGTCCGCCCTGCATCAGCGAAGCAATACCCTCAGTCTGCAGGATCAGCTTGATCGCGTCCGGATCATCCGGTCCCGCCGCGACGCGTTCGCCGAAAACGATATGGCGATCGGCCTCCAACCGCGTCAGCCGGCAGGCGCCAAGCATCGCTGAGACCATGCGGCTCTTGTTCTCGTCGGCAGCGCCGAAATCAAGACGGACATTGCCGAAGAGATTGCGCGCGAGGCCGGCAAAGTCCTGCCCACCGGCAATCTCGACATGACGTTGAAGCGCTGCAGCCATCGTAGAAGCCCTCAAGATGTGAGATATCCGCCGTCGACCGGCAGGCAGGCACCCGTGACATAACGTGCCGCGTCCGAGGCAAGGAATATGATCGCATCTGCGACCTCATCCGAAACGCCCCATCTGCCAGCCGGAATACGTTGAAGAATGGGGCCGGAAGCAGCTTCGTCGGCGAAAAGCGCGCGGCTGAGCGGCGTGACGATCCAGCCCGGCGCAACCGCGTTGACGCGAATTCCGGCCTGCGCATATTCCTGCGCCAGCGACTTCGTTAGCTGCACGATCGCGCCCTTGCTGGCCGCATAAGCCGGGCGGTCGGCTGCTCCGAAGGTGGAATACATCGAAGCGATGTTGATCATAGCCGATCCGACCTGCATTCGCGGACGGGCGAGCCGGCAACAATCCATGACCGAAGTCAGGTTGATCGCCATAACCTCGTCGAACACGGCCTTCGACCATTCGCCCCGATCGCGGCTGACGCCCGTGCAATTGACCAGGATATCGATGGCTTCGACGGATGCGAAGAAGGCTTCCAGCGCCCCCGGTACGAGCACATCGACTTCATGGTTTTCGATCCCCGGCACTGCGGGCGCCTTGGACGCGCCGAGACCGCAGCTGAGAACACGGGCACCAAGTGCGGCAAAGCCGTGCGCGCTGGCCGCTCCAATGCCCGATGTGCCGCCGGTCACGACGATCGTTCGCCCGGCAAAGAGATCCGCAGAAAACGTCATGGCAACTCCCTTCTGTCAGCTGGCAAGGTAGGCGCCGTGGAGAATGTCCGGTTGCGCCTTCAAGGTCGCGGCCGAGCCGTCGAAGACGAGACGCCCACGCTCCAGAACCAGGGCCTGATCGGCAAGATCAAGGGCAAGGTTGGCGAACTGCTCGATCAGGAGAACGCCGATGCCGCCGGCCGCTGCGATCTTGAGCGCCTCGGCCAGCCGCTTCACGACGGCAGGCGCCAGTCCGAGAGAAAGCTCATCGACGATCATGAAGCGAGGCTTGGCAACGAAAGCCTGCGCCATCGCCACCATCTGCTTTTGGCCGCCAGACAAGTCCGATGCCGATTGGCGGCGGCGTTCGGCAAGTTCGGGGAATATTTCGTAGGCGCGCTCGAGCCCTTGCTTGCGGCCACTGGCCGACGGATCAAGGGCGGCCACGAGGATGTTGTCCTCCACGGAGAGCTGTCCCAACACGCGATGCCCCTCCGGCACAAGCGCAAGGCCCGCACGGCGAATGCGATCAGGCGCAAAACCATCGAGCTTGGCACCATCGAGGTTCACCGAGCCGCCGCGCGGTAAGACGCCCGCCATGGCCATGACGGTGCTCGACTTGCCTGCGCCATTGGCGCCAAGCAACGTCGTGACCTTACCGGCAGTCACCGAGAAGGAAACATCATGAATGACGCGCTTGCCGCCGCGCTCCACGACAAGATTCTCGACGCGGACTTGTGATGTACCGGTCATCTCAGAACTCCCCCAGATAGGCGCGACGCACATTGGGATCGGCAAGCACGGCATGGGTCGGACCGAGCGCCAGAAGCTTGCCGTAGTCGAGCACCATGGTCTCGCTGCACATCGAGCGGATCAGATCGACATCGTGATCGATGATCAGGACCTGTGCCCTGAACTCCGCCGGGATGCGGAGAACCAGTTCTCGAAATGCTTTGCCCTCCTCCTCGGTCAACCCTGCCGCCGGCTCATCGAGCAGGATGAGCTTCGGGTTGCCGATCAAACACTTGGCAAGCTCGACGAGACGACGCTGAAACAGATTGAGCGATTGCCCCAGGCAATAGGCAACCGAGGTCAGACCGACGAAGGCCAGAGCCTGATCGACCGCGCCGGAGCGATGTCCCACAGACACGACATGATCGGCGATCGCAGAGATATTGCCGGCGACTGTCAGATCCTCGACAACCTGCTCCGTCTGAAACGAACGCCGCAGGCCGGCGCGCACGCGCTGAAGCGGCGACATCGACAGCAACGCCTGCTCGCCCAGCGACACCGTGCCCTGGATCGGGCGGACGAAGCCGGAGAGCACATTGAGCAGCGTGGTCTTGCCGGCACCATTCGGACCGATGAGGCCGGCCACCGGCGCCGTCAGCACGGCGCTGAGCTCGTTGATCGGCTTGACGCCGCCAAATTGCACTACGAGATTGTCGATCTTGATCATCGATCCCTCCCCAGGGAAAGCTTGTTGCCGAGCCAGGCGATCACAGCCGATACCTGACCCGCAATACCTGTCGGAGCGGTCGCCAGAGCATGGAACAGCGCCATGCCGAAGATCCCGATCGTCACATAGCCGTCGATACCAAGATCGGTCAGAAGCGCCGGCACTGCCCGCAGGAGAAGACCGGCGATCAAGGCGCCGTACCAGTTGAAGACCCCGCCGACGATCGCCAGCGAGAAGAGATTGAGACTATCGAAGGCGCCAAAGGCGCGGCCGTCGAGCTGGCCAACATTGCCGGCAAGCAGCCCGCCGGCGAGACCGGCCAGAAAGCCGCTGAGCGCAAAGGCCCACGCCTTGTAGATCAGGACATTGACCCCACTTGCTACCGCAACCGTCTCACCCTTGCGGATCAGCGCCCAGGCGCGACCCGGACGAGCAAGCTTGTGCCATTGCGCAACCAACAGACCGATCGCCGCCGCCACGCAGACATAAAGGAAATAGGCGACTTCGCCCTCGGCGATAACGGGTCTCGCCAGCATTGCACGTCCCGAGCCATCTGCACGCCCAAGGAAGCCGGGACCACCGTCCGGAAAGCCCCAGGCGCTGATGACGATCTGGAAGGCACCGGCCAGCATCAGCGTTACAAGCGCCAGATACAGACCGCGCAACCGCAATGCCGGTACGCCGAAGGCCAACCCTACCACTGAGGCGACGATGCCGCCCGCGAGCAGGCTGACTTCGAAAGGCGGATGGAAAGCATGACCTATACGCAACGTCACCCAGCCGCCGACACCGACAAGCGCAAACTGGCAGAGCGAGACCAACCCGAGCTGGCCGTAGAGAATGGCGAGGCCGGCAACGGAGAGCGACAGGGCAACGGCTGATGTTGCCGCCGATAGCCAGAAGGAATTGGCAATGAGAGCGACGACGAGCGAGAAGATCGCCATCGTCATCGGAACATGCAGTAGCTGCTTCGGCAGGCGCACCACCGATATGCCTTCGGCGTTGGAGGCGATTGTCTGATCTTGAACGGTCATCGGTCTTTCAACGCGGCTCGCGCCGTGCCTCCCAGGATCGTGACTGCAACGAGCGCGATGACGAAGGGTGCAGCCGCGCGATAGGGCGAGATCCAAGCGATCGGCGTCAGCACGGCCTCGGCAATGCCGATCAGAATGCCGGCGACGGCCGTTTCCCAGAGCGAGCGCAGCTGCCCGAGGATCGCCGCCGCAATCGCCGGAATAACGAGCAAGGTCAGAAACGTTCCCTGCAACCGCACAAGGTCGGCAAGCAACAGGCCAGCGAGGCCTGAGAAGATACCGGTGATGACCCAGGCAGCAGTTTCCGTATAAAGGATGCGTACGCCGAGGACTGCGCTCAGATCACGGTCATTGGCAAGAGCGCGCATATCGAGGCCGAGGCGCGTGCGATTCAGCAGCAATGTAATGGCAATGACCATTACGACCGCCAATATGATGGCGATGATGCGCGTATAGGTCAGGCGCACAGCAAAGAGGGTCACAAACATCTGGTCGGTCGGGAACTGCAACCGGCGCGGCAGCTCGCCCCAGATGACACCCATGACGGCGATCAAAAGGAGAGCCGGCGCCAGCGTCCCTACCGCGCGCACGACGATATCGCGATGCGACAGCATGGGCGCGAAGATCCGGCCATAGAGAAAGCTGATCGTGGTGGAGACGGCAACGGCCGCCAGAATGGCAACGGCGAGCGGCATCTTCCACTCCAGCAGTTGCCAGGCACAATGGGCGCCGATCGCGCCGAAAGCGCCGAAAGCAAAATTGAGAACGCCGGTCGCTCGAAACAGAACGACGAGCCCGACACCGGACAGTGCGTAGACTGCACCTATTCCCAGCCCGGAAATGACAAAGGGTAGAAAGTTCATGGATCGATCCTCTCGGGTCGCTCGGTTCCGCGGCGTCAGCACCGCGGAACCGATGGCAAGCTTCGGGGCTTAGTTGAGGCCGGCCGACTTTTCGAAGGCGCGGATATCCTTCAGTTCCGGATCTGGCGATGGAGCGCAATCGGAGACGACCTTCCACTTGCCGCCTTCGGCAACCGCCATGCGTGTCGTCGAATTGGCATTGTGACGCGGCTGGCCGTCGCCATAGTACCAGGGAGCGCAGAAGATATCGCTCTTGAAGTCCTTGATCTGCTTCACGGCCGCGGATGCGGTCTCGCGGTTGATCTTGGCAGGATCGAGCGTCATCAGTGCCTTCTCGGCGACGCGCGCCGCCAGATAGCCGGCCTGAGCGAAGGTGTCACGCGGGTCCGACTTCTGGCCGTATTGATCCATCACGGCGAGCCAGTTCTGATTGTCCGGCGTGGTTGCCTCGAGATCATTGAACTCCATGTTGACATAGAACTTGTCGTTCCAACCCGGGCCGATGGTCGACGGAACCGAGAGATCATAAGCAGAAGCAGCGCTCAGGAAGGTGATGGATTGGTTCAGACCCTGCTCTTCGGCTGCGGTCAGAAGCGGCACCGCAACGCCCTTTGAAAGGCCGAGAACGATAACGTCGGGCTTGCTTGACGCTGCCTGCAGGATGACGGACGTCGCGTCGGCAGAGCCCGGATCCATCAGGATCGTCTGTGCGGCGAAGCCCTTTTCCTTGGCGAGCAAAGCGACGCCATCGCAGGACCACGTGCCGACGTTCGGAATGTTCGGGGCGACGCAGACTACTGACTTGGCATGGAGCTTGTCGAGCGCGTAACCCATGGCACCCAGCATCGAGACGCGCGGTCCGGCATTGGTCGGAGCGATATTGCCCGCAAAGAAGCATTCGCGCGGCACGCCGACACCGGCCAGCACCAGAATACCAGCCTTCTTGTAGAGCTCAGCATTGGCGCCGCATTCGACATAGCTCGAGTTGCCGACCATCAGCACGGCTTTCTGATCGTTGACGAGCTTGGCCGCCAGCTGCGCCGCGATCTCCGGGTTCCATTGGTCGTCCTCGACCATATACTTGACCGGCCGGCCCTTGATGCCGCCATTGGCGTTGAGGCAATCGAAATAGGCCTTTGCCGCCTTGGTCGAGTTCGAGAAGTCGTCCGGGCCGGTCTTGCCGGTGATGGCGCCGATGACGATCGGCTCGCCGGTCGCCGGCTTGCCACTATTGTCGCCGCAGGATGCGGTCGCGTGTGCGCTGAACGCCGAAACGAGCGTCAGGAAAAGGCTGATCGCCAGCCCTCTGAGATTGATAGGCATTTTCTCCTCCAGTTGTTGTCCCCGCTCCCCACGGGATCTTGATGTCTGCGATCTCGGGCTCAGCCCGAAATCGCCTTTCCTGTCATGAAGGCGGCAGCCTTTGCCGCAATCATCATCGTCGGGGCGTTGGTATTGCCCGAAACCAGAGTCGGCATGATCGAGGCGTCGCAGACCCGTAGCCCCTCTATGCCGCGCACCTTCAGGTCCGGCCCAACCACAGCATTCGGATCGTCTGCCCGGCCCATGCGGGCCGTGCCGGCCGGATGGAACACGGTCTTGCACGATTGGCGGATGTAGTCCCGCAACGCCTCCGGGTCCTTCTCGACACCCGGCTTCGGCAACACCCGACGCTTGACCAGCTTGGCAAGCGCCGGTGCATCGAGAATCCGGATCGCGGTTTCGACGCCGCGCACCAAGGTCTCGATATCGGCGGGATCGGAAAGCAGATTGGCATTGAAATCCGTCTGCTCGGTCGGATCGGCACTTTTCAGCCGGATCCAGCCGCGCGATCTCGGCCTGAGATAGCAGGGGCCGATGCTCAACCCGTGACCAGGTTCCGGGTCGCGATCGATGAAGCCGATCAGAACCGGCAGGACGTGAAACTGCACGTCCGGCTGACCGGTGCCTGACGTATCGACAAAGCCACCACACTCGACGACATTTGATGACAGAAGCCCGCGATGGGATGTCAGATAGCGCAACATGTGGCCCGCCGCCCGCAGACCCTTGTCCTGTCCGAGGATCGAGATCGGCTCGTATGTTTCCCCCTGCACGGGCACTTCCAGGTGGTCCTGATAGTTGGTGCCAACGCCGGGCAGATTAGCGACGACCTTGATACCGAGCGATGAAAGATGCTCCGCATCGCCGATGCCGGATAGCTGCAGGATCTTCGGCGTTGCAATCGCACCGGCGGTCAATGCAATTTCGCGCTCCGCTTTAAAGATCGTGCCGTCGAGCAATTCAACACCAACGGCCTTTTTTCCTTCGAACAACACGCGAGCCACCTTGCGCTGCGTCAGCACAGTCAGGTTTGGCCGTTTCTCGGCGTCGCGCAGGAAGGCTTGCGCGGAACTCCAGCGTCGGCCCCCGTAGGTCGTGCTTTGATAGAAGCCGACACCGGCCTGATCCTCGCCGTTGAAGTCGTCATTGTGCGGAATGCCGATTTCGGTCGCGGCCTTGATGAAGGCCTCGCTCAGCGGGTGGCGGTGACGTGGATCCGAGACGCGCAGGCCGCCATTGTTGCCGTGATACTGACCATTCAGTCGCTCGTTGTTCTCAAGCGAGCGGAAGGCGGGAAGGACGTCGTCATAGGACCAGCCCTGGCAGCCCATTTGCGACCAGGTATCGTAGTCGTTGCGATGACCGCGAATATAGATCATCGCATTGACCGAACTGCCGCCGCCAAGCACGTTGCCCTGCGGCGTGATGCTCGGACGCCCGTTCAAGCCTTTGTCGGGGTTCGAGGCGTAGGGATGGATGTCGATCCCCTTGCCCAACACCTTGAAGAAGGTCGCTGGGATATGGATCCAGGGATCCGCATCCCGCCGGCCCGACTCGATCAGCAGAACCCTGTGGGCGGGGTTCTCCGACAGCCGGTTCGCCAAAACGCAACCAGAGGATCCACCGCCAACGATGATATAGTCGTACGTCGCCATGTCTTAGCTCAGCACCGTCTGGATCGTCGTGAATTCCTTCAGTCCCTCGGCACCGAACTCGACGCCGAGGCCGGATTGCTTCACGCCGCCGAAGGGTGCGTTGGGCTGAATGGTGCCGTGCTTGTTGATCCAGACAGAGCCGCATTCCAGCTGCATCGCATAGCGCTTCGCCTTCTGGGCATCAGCAGACCAGACAGAGCCGCCGAGGCCGGCGGGATTCTGGTTGGCGCGCGCGATCACCTCATCGATATCGCTATAGCGGATGATCGGCAGGGCCGGACCGAACTGCTCCTCATCGACCAGCCGCACACCGTGATCGACATCGGCCACAAGCGTAATCGGATAGAAATATCCAGGCCGATCCATCGGCGCACCGCCGGTCAGGATGCGGCCGCCATTGGCACGCGCATCATCGACGAGCTCGCGCACCTTGTTGAACTGCATTTCGTTCTGGATGGGGCCGAGAATGCTCGTTTCGTCGAGGCCGTCGCCAACGGCGATCTTGCTCGCATAATCGGCAAGCCCGCGGCATACCTCTTCATAGATGCTGTCATGCACGTAGAGGCGCTTCAGCGCCGCACAGGTCTGGCCATTGTTGATGAAGGCACCCCAGAAGAGGCCTTCGACAATTGCTTTCGGGTCTGCATCCGGCAGCACGATACCCGCATCGTTGCCGCCGAGTTCCAGCGTCAGCCGCTTCAGGGTCGCAACCGCCGACGCCATGACCTTCTTGCCGGTTTCCGTCGAACCGGTGAACGTCATCTTGGCGATGCCGGGATGAGCGGAGAGTGCTGCCCCGATGCTATTTTCGCCGGTAATGACGTTGACGACGCCGGGCGGGAGAACTTCATTCATGATTTCGACTAGGCGGATGGTCGACAAGGGTGTCAGCGGCGACGGCTTGATGACAACAGTGTTGCCGGCGCGTATGGCCGGGACAATATGCCAGCAGGCGATCATCACGGGCCAGTTCCAGGGCGTGATCGAACCGACGACGCCGATCGGCTTACGATGCAGCTCGACACGGCCTTCATTGTCGTCCTGAAGCACCTCGACCGGCAGGTCCAGTTCGGCGGTGTGCCGCGTCCAGGCGAGTGCGCCGCCGATTTCGAAGCGCGAACCAAGACCATTGAGCGGCTTGCCCTGCTCCCGGGTCAGGATCTGAGCGAGTTCTTCGGCATGTTCGTTGATCTTCTCTGCGACCGCGCGGCACGCCTTGGCGCGCTCCTCGTTCGAAACCTGAGACCACGCTGCGAAGGCTTCCGCGGCCGCGGCAACTGCGCGATCAAGATCCGCTTCGCTGCCGAGCGGCATGTAGCCGACAACATCTCCGCTTGATGGATTTGCGACCGGCGCATGATGGGACGTGGCAACATGCTCGCCGCCGATAAGCAGGGTATACTGCTTCACGATATTCTCCTCCCGTGACTTTCGAGAGGACTATGACTTTTGCCGCAAGACCCGTCTTGGGGAGAAACGCGCCTCGTCTTGGACTGGAACGCAGACTGCGTTTCAGTCCAATCGATGCGCCGGTTCGGCGCCGCGCAGCAGCTCGCTCGGAGCGCAATCGAACAGCTCCTTGAAGCTACGATTGAAATAGGAAATATCGTTGAAACCGGCGGAGTAGGCGACTTCGGCTATCGTTGTCGGGTTACGCCGTTCCTTGAGTTGCTCGATCTTTTCGCGTGCAAAGCGTAGGCGCTTGTCGCGAATGACGGTCGTGCAGGTCATGCCCATTCCCTGGAAATCCTGTTGCAGCGTACGGATCGACACGCCGAGCCTTGTCGCCAACCATTTGGCGTTGAGGTCGGTATCGGTCAAGTGCTTGTCGATCAGGATATCCACCATCTGCATACGCTTGCTAGCACTGTCGTGCAAAGAGTTCAGATTGGTCGCCTGGGCGCTTGTCGACAGAAACGCCTGACGGGTCGTATCAAACATCAGCTGACGCAGATGCGGTGAAGCCACATCGTTTTCCGGCGTAGTCATCATCTTTGCGATCAGCGCCCGCAGCATCATCGCCATCGGATCGGAGGCGACAAGCTTGCGCGCGACGTCGAAATCGACCCTGCTGTTGGAATACATCAATTGCCGGGGCAGATGCAGCGAGAGATGGTTGGAGAAGTGTCCACGGAAATAGAAGGTTGTGGGACGCGTGGAGTCGACGAGAATGCACTCGCCGACGTCAAGAATGTTCTGCTGGCCGGAATGCTCGACGCCACAGACACCTTCAAGCTGCAGGATCAAGAACAGGTGTTCGTTCGCATCGCGCCGGATATCGTCCCAATCGCGGTGGACATAATCGAGGTCGTTGGAGACATGGGCAAACTCCATGCCGCATACATCGATGCGGCTTGCCATGCCGACGACACTATCGCCGCGCTTGACCGTATGCGGGTTGAAATTCCCGCAAATGCTCCGCAAGCCGTCCGCCCATTGATCATAAGGCGTTGGTGACCAGCTTCGTTCGATGAGGCTGCGATTCTGCAACAGGTCCAACTCTGCCTCCCAACAGTATCAGCACTGATGAAGACTGCTACAGTTCCTCCGGTCCGTCAATTAAATACTTAACACATTAATGAAATCGAAGAGATATCACTCTTCACCGACTGAGCCGTTCTCAAGCTTCAACGACGCCAACTCCGCCAGCATGTCGAGAAGCTGCTCCACGCGCTGTACGCCGAAGCGGGCGTCGATATCGGCATAGACCTTCAGGCTCTCCGGCATAACTTCCGTAACGAGGGCCTCTCCCGCCGGCGTGATCTGCAGAAGTACTCTGCGGCCGTCGGCTTCGTCCTTGTGCTTAGTGATAAAGCCACGCTCCTCAAGCAGCCGTATCATCCGCGTCAGGCTCGGCGCCAGAATGGATGCCTTGTCGGCCAGTTCGGTGGCATCAAGCTTGCCGCCCTCGTAGAGGACACGAATGACGCGCCACTGCTGTTCGGTAACATCGTGCGCTGCCAGGATCGGTCGGAAATGGCTCATGACCGCTTCGCGGGCGCGCAGGAGCCCGATCGCGAGGGAACGGCGAGGCTCTCGCAGCGGCAGCTTGGGCTTTACCGCCGCAGTATCGAATGCTGATGCCTGTCCGGCGTCGCTGTCTGTCTTGTTCGGCATCGTTTCCGCATATTTGCTAAGGTCACATTCCCATTGATTAACATGAGAATTTTTCAAAGCAAGGTGGTCGGAAGAGCAAGGCTCATCCGACCACTGAAACACCATGCAGCAGCACCCGCCTCGGGGCTGACCTATGGCACCTGCACGAGGCGCCCGCTGCCTCTAATCTCGGAACGTCGCAGCACCGGATGCCCATATAGCTCGACATTGCCGCTTCCGCGGATCGATATGTCGGCGTCCGTCGCCGCAGCAACCTGCGCGTCGCCGCTGCCGCGGACTCTGATTTTGACCGACTGGGCGGCAAGATCCTTGAGGTGGGCGGCACCGGAGCCGGCGACATCCAGATCGACGGACCGAGCGATGCCGGCGGCCTTGACACTGCCACTGCCGGAAATGCTCAGACGCAGATCGTCTTGATCAAGCTGCGACAAGACAAGGTCTCCGCTGCCGCGAACCTTCCAATCGGTGACGCGCGGCCCGGACAAGGCGACATCGAACTTGGACATGGACCAGCCCGGATTGCAATCCAGGCTCAACCGTCCGCCTTCCAGCCGCACGTGGTCGAGAAGCGCAGCGTTGCCGCTAATGACGGCCTCGGCTTTGCCGCCCGGCTGATATCGAACGGAAGCGGGCATATCGATTGACAAGCTGCCATCCGAATTGAAAGGCAGGACGATCTGCTGCTTGCCCGCCCCCGTTGAACCACACGCGGATTGTATGCCATCCCACCAATATCGCGCGTTGGCCAGATCCGGCCCCGAAAGCCCGAAGCCCACGGCAAGAAAGACAAATGCGCAAATCAATCCGGCCGTGGCGACAGTCGCCAGTTTCCCGTTCATTGTCCATTCCTCCAACGATGTCAGACGCGGCGCTCAAACACGATTTTCGGTTGCCTGCGCCAGGCGGAAATGCAGGCGGGCATACTGCCCCAGCATGCGGATACCCAAGCCAAGCCCCATCAGCAGCAGCGCGCCACCACCCACGAGGGCACTTACCAGCCCTGCCCCTATAAGGAGGCGCGCCAACATGCCGACGGTCGGCAGGCCGATGTGAAAAAACACGGTCGTGAACACGATCTTCAGACCGACAGCGCCGATGGCAACGAGTGCGATTGCAAGACCGAACGTGACGAAGACCGCAGCGAACAACAAAGGCAGCAGAAAGAAGATATCGACGATGGCAAGTCCGGCCAGCGCCATCATCGCCGCCAGAAGGTTCGGCATGCTCCAATGGGCTTCGAAACGGCGCAGCCCCGCATCGGCTCGCAGTTCCCTGGCGATCCTGGCTGGATCGCCCAGCGCCACCGCGACCTCTTCGTCACTGCGACCCGAGGCCTGGGATTCCGTGAAATAGGCCGTGTAGTCGGCAACGATATCATCGACTTCGCGAGGCGGAAGCCCTGTAAGGCCCAGTCTCAGCGTACGCAAAAAGGCATCCCTGGTCATGGCTATTCCTCAAGAAGTTTGTCGACGGCGCCCGCAAGCGAGCGCCAGTCGCGACGATGGGCCTCGAAGATCGAAAGTCCCGACGGCGTAAGCCGGTAGTATTTGCGCGGCGGCCCATTGCTGGACTCGACGATGCGGGTCGCAACCAGGCCGTCATTCTGCATCCTGCGCATCAGCGGATAGATCGTCCCTTCCCCCATCCCAACGGCTGCAACCAGCGTGCTAGCAATCTCGTAACCGTAGCTCTCGCCCCGCGAGAGTACGGCAAGAACGCAGAGATCGAGAACGCCCTTGCGCAGTTGAACTTGGATCGAGTCGGTCATGAATGCCTCAGCTTTGAGGTATGCATATAACAAGCTATCTGTCTATGCAAGGTACCGGAACGGCGGCCGTGAACTCCTGACTAGAATCCTGCCCGAAACGGTCAGATTTCCGGTGATCGCGCCTCCTTTGACCGCTTCGCGAATGTGGCGCTTCAGCCGCTCGCCCTACCGGAAAACACCGGAACATGAACGCAAGCACGACCAGGACGAGACAGCGAAAAACAACGATATCAGCCAGCAGCCGATTGCCGACAGCGAAGATCACAGCCCCAAAGGCATCATGGACCATCTGCCGATGGTCCATGATCGCGCCACGAGCCGGCGTACGTTTAACGGCGGAACGTCAGATGGATGGTGCCACTCGGCGCCGTTTCCGACTTGACCGTGTAGCCGGCCTCCAAACCACGCAGATCGTCCCACAGGCGGATGCCACGTCCGAGAAGGATCGGCGTGATTGCGACATGCAGACGATCGACAAGACCCGCCGTCAGAAAGTCACGAACGACCGTTGCGCCACCGCCAATCCGCACATCTTTTCCGCCCGCCACCTTTTCCGCCCGCTGGAGCGCGTCGATCGGCCTGGTATCGATGAAATGGAACGTGGTGCCGCCGGCCATTTCCAGGGTGGGTCGGGCCGTGTGGGTCAGAACGAAGACCGGAACCCTGAAGGGCGGCTCTTCGCCCCACCAGCCACGCCAGTTCGGATCATCGGGAAAGTTATGAAGCCCGAACATGCCGGCGCCCATGATTTCGGCGCCCACATTCTCAAAATACTCTCTTGCATAGTCGTCATCGATGCCGGTGGTACCGGCCCCGCTTGCATCCTTGAACACGCGCTCTCTGAACGTCCGCGTTGCGGTATATGCGCCGACGAGACGCGGCCAGTCCTCGCCGAAAGGGACTTCGGGTGTCTGGTCCGTCGTTGTCGCGAAGCCGTCGAGCGAGATCATGAGATCGACACGAACTGCCATTGGAGCTCTCCTTGTGAGTGGTTACGTAGCCGCTTCCATCTTAGACGGACTAAATACTAAGGCAAGTGCCTAAGTTTTCTTGACCAACGCCGCAATTCGTTTTAGGAAATGGCATGCCCTATCATTCGACGCCTCTCGACCTCGCCTTTCATGCTCTCAGCGACCCCACCCGCCGCGCTGTTGTATCGCGGCTGGCCGAGGGTGAGGTTCCCGTCACGGTCCTCGCCGCGCCATTCGACATGGCGCTGCCCTCCTTCGCCCAGCATCTGAAGGTGCTGGAAGATTGCGGGCTGATCGCAAGCGAAAAGCGCGGCCGCAGCCGCTGGTGCAGGCTGGTGCAGGCGCGGTTCGACGAGGCGGCAGACTGGATGGAGGCGGAGCGCCGGCGCTGGAGCGAGCGGCTGGACCGGCTGGAAGTCTACTTGGATAAGACGAGAGAGGATGAAGAAGAACATGACAAATCCGTTTGACACTTGGGCACTGGATCGCGAAATCGTGCTGGTGAAGGTCCTGAATCACCCGCGGCAGAAGGTCTTTGCCGCCTGGATGGACCCAAGGGCGCTGGCCCAATGGTATGGCCCGACCGATCTCAAAATCGAAAACCATGAGGCCGATATCAGAGAGGGTGGAATCTGGAGGTTCGACATGGTCGGCTTGTTCGAAGGGCAGGAACGTCGCTTCGCGAACCTCGTGCGCTTTCTGGAAATCGTGCCGAACGAGCGGATCGTGATGGATCACGGCACGCCCGATGCAAATGACCCCGACCGTTTCCGCGCCACGGTGACCTTTGATGAGCAGACCGACGGCAAGACGGTGTTGACCATGCGCCAGCTCCATCCGAGCCCGGCACGTCGCAAGATCGTTATCGGCTTCGGCGCTGTGGAATACGGGTTGCAGACGCTGGATGGCCTCGCAGCATGGCTGGACACCTGAACCTTTTGTCGATCAGGGCCGCGCTCATAAGGGCGATGGCCGAAGTGGTGAGCAGATCGAGCTGCGCTTGATTGCGCAGCTTCAATCCCGCTGATGGGACCGGATGATCATTGAAACCCGATCGCGAATCCGATCAGATTGACACATGACGAAAACGATAAGGATCGCTGCGGCTCTGCTACTGCGCCGCGATGGAGATACGCTGCTGGTGCGCAAGCGCGGAACCACGGCTTTCATGCAGCCCGGCGGCAAGATCGAGCCGCATGAGGCGCCGGAACAAGCGCTCGTCAGGGAGTTGCACGAGGAGTTGGGCCTTGCGATCGACACCGAGTCATTGGCATTCCTCGGCCACTTCGAGGCGCCCGCTGCCAATGAGCCCGAGCATATCGTCGTTGCGGACGTCTTCCGCCTGGATGTCGGCGATGCCGCGATTACCGCTGCGGCAGAGATCGAGGAGATCCGTTGGATATCGCCCGCCCATCCGGGCACGATATCCATGGCGCCTTTGACCGAACACCATATCTTGCCGCTTCATCGGCAGTGAAAACCCTTTGGCGAGCGGGGCGGATCCTCGAAACCGGTCCACGCGTCGTCAAAGGGCCATTTAGGCTATGGAGTTTCGATGGTCTTGGCGTTGACGGTAATCGCGCGACCGGCAAACCAGCCATTGATGGCGGCACCAAGACCGAGCAGGACGAACAAAACGGAGCACCAGGCAAAGCTGCCCGTCCAGCCATGGATCATGCCGACAATAAGGGGACCGATGGCTGCAAGCAGGTACCCGACAAATTGCGCCATGCCAGAAAGATGTGCAGCGATATGCGCATCCGGCGACCGCAGCACGATCACGGTGAGCGCCACCGCAATCAATCCCCCCTGCCCTATGCCCTGCAGCACGGCCCAGAACCAGACCGTCCAAAGCGGAGCGAAGAGCAGGCCAAGCAATGCAACGACGGCAAAAGCGCAGAGGACAACGTTGATGACGCGCTGATCCCTGCCTTTGACGGCGATGTGAGGCGCTACAAGACATGAGGCGGCCTGCACCATCACCGACGCGGATACGATTGCGCCCGCGGTGACGCCATCGAGACCGCGTTCGCGCAGGATGGGAACGAGCCAGCCGAAGACGCAGTAAGCGAGCGCCGATTGCAGGCCCATGAACAAGGTCACCTGCCAGGCAATCGGATCAGTCCACAGGCCCGTCACGCGAAAGCCGGTGCGACGGGCCTGGCTGCGCGTTCCGATGACTTGCGGCAACCAGAGAAGGCTGACCGCAAGCGCCGGCAAGGCCCAAGCCGCAAGTGCGCCACCGAGCGATCCGCCGAGGGCATGTTCGAGGGGAAGCGTCAGCCCCGCCGCGCTTGCCGCTCCAGCGCATAGCGCCATCGTATAGCAGCCCGTCATCAGCGCTGCCTTGTCCGGGAAATCGCGCTTGACGACACCGGGCAGGAGGACGTTGCCGATGGCGATGCACGCGCCGGCCAGAGCAGTCCCGACGAACAGCATGGAGATAGAAGACAGGCCGCGTAGCGCCGTGCCTAGGGCAAGCAACAAGATTACGCCGAGCAGAACGCGCTCACTCCCCAAGCGCTGCGCAAGCCTTGGTGCAAGCGGTGAAAACAGCCCCAGGCAGACCACGGGCAAGGTGGTCAGAACACTGGTGCCGAACGAAGAGAGACCGAGCCCGGTTCTGATCTCAGGCAGAAGCGCCGATGCACTGGAAAAGACCGGTCTCAGATTGAACGCAATCAGCACAAGGCTTGCGCCCAGGACAAATCTGCCGATCGGCGATTGTCCGCTGTGAGGCTGCGGTGGTGGAATTTCATCGGCCTCAGCGTCGATCAGGTCGACGGAGGCGGCATTTGGCAAGGAGGTGGTCATGATAGCAACAACCGGTCAAGAGTAGCGATAACGGGAGCCATGAAGCGGCGCACGGCGGCGTCGGCCGCCTCCGGATCGCCGGCCTCAATGGCGTCGACGACCTCGATGTGGGCCTGCATGTCCGGCTCGGGAATTTCAGCATCGAGCGTCGCTTCGATGGTCTGCGCGATCGACATCGAAAAAAAGTCGTAGAGCTCGACCATCGCCAGGTTTCGCGACGCCGCGACGACGGCTTTATGGAAAGCAAGATCGCGTTCGATGAAGCCTAACTTGTCACTCCCGGCGTAATTTCCTCGTGCAGCGAGCAGCGCGCGCAATTGCGAGATCACCTCGGGAGTGTGGCGCAAGGCGGTCAGGCGCGCGGCTTCGACCTCAAGCGCCAGCCGGGCTTCGAACTGATCCCGCAACCCGGCGCGGCGCGCCATATCGAGCGGCCGGCCGAAGTCGGTCGTCGAGCGAACATAGGTGCCGGATCCCTGACGGGTTTCGAGATAGCCCTGCGAGGCCAACACCCGCACGGCTTCGCGGATCGTACCGCGACTGACGGACAGCATCGCGGAAAGAGAAGCTTCGTTGGGCAGCTTCTCGCCCACACCCCAGCGTTGGGCGACAATTTCGCTGCGGATTGCCTCGACGGCAGTTTCGGCAAGCGTCGTTTTGGTCAGAGCGCGCATAGTTCAATTTCATCAAGTCATCTGATGACTTTACGAATATGCGATCGTTGCATCTTCGTCAACAGGCGGCAGCATCGCCCATGAAGGGTGAAAGAACCGGTGATTTCTATCTGCGCAGCCGGATACGGTCGCAATAGAGCAACATGGCGAACCCAATCAGCTCGCGAAAAACCTCCAACAGGTTTAGGATCGTCCGATACCTGCGATGCGAATGAATGCTGCACCAAGAAAAGGGCACCACTTTATTCGATGACGCCGCGCCTAGCCATCAGTGCCAAACCAATCATCGCCACCAGCGAGAATATCGCAGGAAGGTAGAAAACATTTGGCAGACCAAGATATGCGACACCGATACCACCGACACCGCCGCCGAGCGCCATCGCCAACGCCGAAGAGCTCATGAAGATTGCTGAGGCGGTTGCGACGGCATTGGGGAGAAGACGCTGGGCGACGATAAGCCCCAACACCATGTAGAGCCCCCAGACGCCACCCATGAGCGTCTGCCCCGCAAACATGCCAACAGCGGTTGGCCATGCAGCGAAACAGAGATTGGCAACGACACCACACGCTGCGGCGATGCACATGAGCCAAAGCGTACCGATCTGCCGTGCCAACATCACGCTGAACGGCATCAGAATAAGCTCGATCAGGGGCTGGGTGCCGATTACGGCACCTCGCACACCGGGATCGATCCCGAGGTTTTCCTCCATGTAAAGCAGAAGGAAGCCGTATTTGATGGGCTCGCCGGCATAGACCAGGACATAGAGGCCGGTGAAAGCCAGAAGCGGCGCCATATCCGACCAAGTGGGCGAGCCGGCCGCAGCGGCCGCCTGTGTTGCCTTTTTCTTGGGGCTCGGCGAGACGCTCAAGGTCCCCAAGGGCACGATCTGCGCCACGAAACAGATGGCCGTTGCCCAGAACATGGTGCGCAGGCCCGTTTCGGCCGCCAGCCAGGCACCGATGAACGGGCCAACGATCCAGCCCGCCGTCAGCGCCATCCGGATGAGTGCAACCACGCTTTCGTTCGCGCCCGCCGGATTCCTCTTCAGATCGTCATGAATGGCCGTGAAAAGCTGCGATGTGGCGGAGCCGGAGAACGCCAGGACGACGGCACCAATCACAAACGGCATCCATGGTGCGCTCGAAAGCGCAAAACCCACCCATCCGAGAAAGCCTGCCATGGCACATAGCCGGAACAGGCTGAGGCGCTTGCCTGTCCTGTCGGAGTAGCGACCGACCAGATAGCCGGCAACCGGCGCGGTCAGGCCGGTCAGGTAATAAAGCCCGGCTACGGGCATGGATGTTCCGAGTTCTTTGACCAGGAAGACGACGATCTGCGGCAGCGAAGCCGAGGTCCCTAACCCTGAAAGGAAAAGGGCGAGCGTTGCGCCGCGATAGAGCGGCGAAGCCCATACTTGCTGGATTGCGGTCGCCTTGCTGGAGCCTTTGAAGGATTGCGCGTCCATTCCATTTCAATCCGCGGTAGCCGGTTGCCTATCTTGTCTATTCCGGTTCGACGCGCATAGCCGCCCTGATCAACAACGACCAAGATCAACCCTTCTGGACAGATGGAATCACGATTTCGTCCCGGATGGCGGGTATCTTTCCGCCAAAGCAGCTCCTGTGGCAAATGTTTGCTTCAAGCCGCAGCCTTTCATATGATGATTTCCACAGTGATAGCTGATTCAGGCTTCAGCCGGGTATCGCCCGGGAATAGGCGGCCAGAATAAACCGCTCTGCCTGATACAGATATTTCTCCAACGCCTCGGCGGCATTCGCTGTCGCCCCCTCCTCGATATGAGCGAGAATCGTGGCGTTCTGCCCGACATAGGGAGCATGCAGATATTCAGGATCGCGGATCAAACCGAATACCAGACGCAACTCCAGCGAGATCTGGGCATAGAACGCCGAGAGCCTCGGGCTGTCGGCCAACTCGACGATGGCGGCATGAAAGGCGATATCGGCGCTGCCGACATCAAGCCATTCGCTGCGGTCACGATGCTGGATCGCAGCATCCACAGCCTCTCGCATCTTGCTGACGCTCGGATGGCGATGATGTGCGCCGGAAACCGCCGAACACTCTATGAGCCGGCGAATATGGAAGATATCCATAATGGTGGAGATGCTCGGCGTGGTGACGAACACGCCTCGGTTGGCCTCGTGACGCAGCACGCCTTCCTTTGTCAGCAGCCGAAAGACTTCACGCAGCGTGTTGCGCGAAACTTGGAACTCCTCACATAGCGTCGCCTCGGAAAGGTGGCTCCCGGGAGACAAAGTCCCGCTGATGACCCGCTCGCGGATGCGCGCCGCCGTCACGTCCGTCACCGTTTGTCCAGCCTCCGCCGGACCCGAAATCGGCTCGATACTCACAAGCTTCGTCTGCTTCATCTGCTCTCCCGGCGCCTGGCGTCAATCCCTGTTGCGCCCTTCTATCCCTGCGTTATCCAGCAAGCCACCCATCGCTGTGAAGGCGCGCAAGCAATTGGATTTCAAACCGAAATTCACCGGGTAAGGCCAATAACAAGGCTACCAACGTTGGACGATTTCGGATGAAAGCCCCTCAATTTTCGATGATGATCGCGAAAATTGTTGAACAATATAGACCAGATTGTTGTTTGATGCTATCTCATCGCCTAAGAAATGTAGTGGGAACATGGATATAGATGACCGCGGATTGCGCGATTTGGAGGAAGCCGTTGCTTGCTTTTTCCAGAATCAGATGTCGGCGGTCGTCAGGATGCCGGCACCCATCCGTAGCGACACCTTCGGCGGAGGATCCGGCGTGTTCACACCAAAAGGCGATATCGTTGCCGTCTGGGACACAGTGAAAATGGAAGTGCAGATCGTGCCCATTAATCCGCAAAACTGCGAAAACTCATGGCGCAACCCGCTACATGCCGAGATGAGCGCATGACGAAGGCGACGGATATGAACAAGCCACTTCTGTCAGTCGCGGATTTGACGGTGCGCTTCGGCGAAAACCGCGTGGTGGAGGGCCTTTCCTTTTCCGTGGAGCCGGGCCGGACGCTAGCGATCGTCGGGGAGTCCGGATCCGGAAAGTCAGTGACATCGCTCTCGATCATGCGGCTTGCAGACATGATGGGTGCTCGCTTCGAGAGCGGCAGCATCGCTTTCAACGGCGAGGATCTTCTCAAGCTCTCGCAGAAGGAGATTCGCTCCATCCGCGGCAAAGAGATCGCCATGATCTTCCAGGAGCCGATGACCTCGCTCAATCCCGTCTTCACCATTGGCGACCAGATCAGCGAAGTCCTTCTGCTTCATGAAGATGTCGGCAAGTCCTCCGCGATGACAGAAGCGCGGCGACTTCTCGAAATGGTACGGCTGCCCGATGCCGAAGCGCTGCTGAACCGCTTTCCGCATCAACTTTCCGGCGGCATGCGCCAGCGCGTGATGATCGCCATGGCGCTCGCCTGCCGCCCCAAACTACTGATCGCAGACGAGCCGACGACGGCGCTCGACGTTACCATCCAGGCGCAAATTCTCAATATCATGCGGGACCTGCAGAAGGATCTCGGCATGGGCATGATCTTCATCACCCATGACATGGGTGTCGTCGCTGAAATGGCTGACGATGTGGTCGTCATGTGGAAGGGAAAGAAGATTGAGGAGGGTCCGGTTCGCGAGATATTCGCCAATCCGAAGCATCCCTATACCCGTGCTTTGCTTGCCGCGGTTCCGAAGCTCGGAAGCATGGCTGGCGAAGACTTTCCGAAGCGGTCGCCCCTCATCGTTCTCGAAGGTGGCGAGCCGAAAGTCGTCGGCGAGGAGCGGATTCAGAATACCGCCCGCTACGATCAGCCACCATTGCTGTCCGTGCGCGACCTCTTCGTGCGTTTCGACATCAAGAAGAACATATTCGGCCAGGTTACGCATCGTTGCAATGCCGTCCAGCAGGTCGGTTTCGACATCCACCCCGGAGAAACGCTTGCCCTGGTTGGCGAATCCGGCTCCGGCAAGTCGACCATTGGCCGAACCATCCAGCAATTGCAAAAAGCCCGAGCCGGCGAAATCACCTTCAACGGCAAGAGTTTTGCCGCGATGTCGGCGGCAGAACGCTTCCGCATGCGCCGGGACGTGCAATATATTTTCCAGGATCCTTTCGCCTCGCTCGATCCGCGCAAGACGGTCGGTTTCTCGATTGCCGAACCCATCAATACGCATGGCATCATCCTGGGCTCGAAGGAGGTTCGCCGCCGTGTGGACGAACTTCTGGAGCGCGTCGGTCTGACATCGGCCCATGCCGAGCGTTATCCGCACGAATTCTCCGGCGGCCAGCGCCAGCGCGTCTGCATCGCCCGCGCACTCGCCTCCGATCCCAAGCTCATCATCGCGGATGAGGCGCTTTCGGCGCTCGACGTATCGATCCAGGCACAGATCATCAACCTGTTCATGGATCTGCAGGCCGAACGCGGACTTGCCTATCTCTTCATCAGCCATGACATGGCAGTGGTGGAAAAGATAAGCCACAGGGTCGCGGTTCTCTATCTCGGCCAGATCATGGAAATGGGCAGCCGCCGGCAGGTTTTTGAAACGCCGATGCATGACTATACGCGACGCCTGCTTTCCGCCGTACCGGTCGCCGACCCCACGGTCGAGCGCAAGACCGCGCTGATCGAGGGCGAAATTCCAAATCCCGTTCGCCGTGTCGGCGATGAGCCGCCCATTCTCTCCCGCGAGGAAATCGGCGCGGGTCATTTCATCGCCAGAAGCGCATAAACGACCACTATCCATTGCAACGATCTGAAGAGGAAACAGGTTGATGAAAAAATTCAAATTGGGGCTGAGAACCGCTCTTGCTGTGCTCGCGCTGTCGGGCATGACCGTCAATGCGGCGCCGGCACTGGCCGCTGGAAAGATGACCATCGCTTCGTCGCAAGACCCCGGCAGCTGGGATCCGATCGACACGTTTCTGGTGGCCTGGGCCGCCGTATCGACCAATATTTTCGATGGGCTGACCTATCGCGGCCCCGACCTCAAGCTGGTGCCCGGCCTTGCCGAATCCTGGGAAGAGCTGGACCAGGGCAAGCGTATCCGTTTCAAGCTGCGCCACGACGTGAAGTTCCACGACGGTGAGCCCTTCAATGCCGAAGCGGTGAAATTCACCTTCGATCGCCTGCTGGGCGCAGAGGGTGCAAAAGGCCCGCAGCGTTCGAACTACACGGCGATCGAAAGCGTCGATATCATCGATGACTACACGGTCGACATGAAGCTGAAGACGCCCGATCCGGTGCTGCTGACCAAGCTTGCCGGCTACGGCGCGATGATTGTTCCGCCGAAGTACATCAAGGAGAAGGGCGAGGACTATTTCAACCTCAACCCCGTCGGCACCGGCGCTTTCAAGTTCGTTTCCTATTCGCCTAAGGTGAACATCAAGCTTGCAGCCAATCCGGACTACTGGGGTGGCGCACCGAAGCTTTCCGACCTCGAATATCGCTTCATCAGCGAACCCGCCACCGCTGTCGCGGAGCTTCAGGCCGGCCGCGTCGATCTCGTCATCCCGCCGATCATCCCGATCGGCATGCTCCCTGTTATTCAGAACGACTCCAAGCTGGAGATTGCGAGCGTTCCCGGCCCGACGGTCGACGCGCTGCGCTTCAATACCCGGGACGGAATCACGGCTGATCCGCGCGTGCGCAAGGCCATCATCATGGCCGTCGACCGTGCAACCATCGTTAAGTCGATCCTCGTCGGCCAGGGCGCTGAAATCACCAGCTTCCAGAGCGCGCTGTCCTTCGGCTATGACCCGGAACTGAAGGCGGTTCCCTTCGACCCCGAAGGCGCCAAGAAGCTGCTCGCCGAGGCCGGCGTGAAGTCTGGCGCTGCAATCCAGATCGACATTCGCGGCAACGACGCGACCATGAACGAGGTTGCGCAGGTCATTGCGAGCTACTTGCAGATGGTCGGCATCAACGCCACACTGAAGCCCTACGAAACCAACGTCATGCTGAACGACATTATTCCGCAGGGCAAGACTGGCGCGCTGTTCCAGGAAAAGTGGGGCGGCTGGACCTTCGACTTCGACAACACCGCCTATGCGATGTACCACTCCGGCGAAAAGTGGAATCCCTATGAAAAGGATGCCACGCTGGACAAGCTGCTGGAATCCCAGCGTCCGCTCACCGACCGTGCCGAACGGGAGAAGATCCTGAAGGAGATCGGCAAGTACGTGGCGGATAGGGCGCTGGAAATGCCGCTCTACAACACAAACGCGATCTACGGCGTCAGCAAGCGTGTGAAGGGCTTTGTGCCCGCACCGGATACTCGCATCAAACTGAATGAAGTGACCGTCGAGTAGTCGTCAATCGCGCCGCCGCCGACCAGGCTGGCGGCGCCCAAACTGCAAATTTCGGGAAAAGAACGTGGCCGGTTTTCTCATCAAGCGATTGTTGCAGGCGATCTTCGTCGTCATCGCCATCACCCTTCTCGTCTCCTTCGCCATTCGTCTGACGGGCGATCCCGCCATGATGATGTTTCAGGGCGGCGGCAGCATGACGGAAGAGGATCTGGCGCGCATTCGCGCCGCGCTCGGCACGGACCAGCCGTTCATCGTTCAGTATCTGACCTTCCTGAAAGGCCTGCTGACGCTGGATTTCGGCCGCAGTTTCACCGGCGGCACGCCCGTCTCCCAACTGATTGCCGGCGCCCTGCCCGCCACCTTGCTGCTCGCCTTCATTGCCATGGCGATATCGATCGTGCTCTCCATCCCGCTCGGGATCAAGGCTGCGACCGCGCGCGGCAGGACAGCCGACCAGATCATCCGCGTTCTCTCGCTGCTAGGTCTTTCCTTCCCGAATTTCTGGCTGGCGCTGATGATGGTGCTGCTGTTTTCGATCACGCTCGGCTGGCTGCCACCGAGCGGCATGGTCGGGATAGCGAGCTACGTCATGCCCGCGCTGACGATGGGCGTCATCCTGACGGCGACGAATGTGCGCCTGGTGCGCACAGCCATGCTGGAAACTCTACAGTCGCAATACATCATGGTCGCACGCGCCAAAGGCCTCAGCGAGAGCAAGGTGCTTTACAAGCATGCCCTTCGCAACTGCGCCATTCCGCTGATCACCTACTTCGGCATCCAGTTCGGCGGATTGCTCGGCGGCATCGTCGTCATCGAGCGCGTCTTCAACTGGCCCGGTCTCGGAACTCTTGCCTTCGACGCCGTCGCCGCCCGCGACTATCCGCTGTTGCAGGGCGTGATCACTGTGCTGGCCTTGTTCATCGTCGGCGTAAACCTGCTGGTCGATATCGCCTACGGGCTCATCGACCCCCGTATCCGCACGGAGTAACCGCCCATGGCCGCCACGACTTCAAGCCGTTCGCGATTCCACAGCCTCGAATTCATCGTCGGAGCTTTGCTGACCGTCGCCATCTGCCTTGCCGCCATATTCTCGGATGTGCTCTTTCCGGGTGGAGCCGAGAAGATCGATCTGATGGCCCGGCTTGCAAGGCCGTTTGCCAGCCTCGCCCACCCGTTCGGGACGGATCCGCTCGGGCGCGACGTGCTTGCCCGCGTTATCGCCGGCGGTAGGATATCGCTGTTGGTCGGCCTCACTTCCGTCATCGGCGGCGTCGTTCTTGGTGTTCTGGTGGGTCTGGCAGCGGGCTACTATCGCGGCATCTGGGATGTGCTCCTGATGCGCTTTGCCGATATTCAGCTCGCCATGCCCTTCATTCTGCTGGCAATCACCTTCATCGCTATCGTCGGCGGCAGCCTCACCAACACCATCATCCTGCTGATCGTGTCGCAGTGGGTCCAATATGCCCGTCTCGTCCGCGGATCGGTGCTGACCCTGCGTGAACGGGAATTCATCCTCTCCGCTCGCGCCATCGGCGTTAGGGATTGGCGTATCATCTTCCAGCATCTGCTGCCGAACCTTCTGGGACCGGTGATCGTGCTGATGACGCTGAACATTGCCAACAATATCCTTCTCGAAAGTAGCCTCACCTTCCTTGGTCTCGGCGTCGATCCGACGATCCCCAGCTGGGGCGGCATGCTGGCCGACGGACGCACCTACCTACAGACCGCGTGGTGGGTCAGCCTCTTCCCCGGTCTCGCCATCCTGCTGACCGTGCTCGGTCTCAATCTCCTGGGTGACTGGCTGCGCGACAGCCTCGACCCAACAGGCAGAACGACAAGGTAAGACACCATGACCGTGATTTTCGAAAAAAGCTTCGAGCGGACGCTTTCGCAACTCGTCTCGGATGCCGAGGCCGGCCAGGAATTCGAAGCATGGACCTTCGACGACAGGCAGAGCCGCCAGGATGCGGAGCGCAAGCTCAGGGAAAAGGGCGTACAAGCCCGCATCCGTAGCGCATACAAACCACTCCTCCATGCTTTTCTCGAGGAGATCAATCTGAACGGCGTGGAAGCAATCGAGATCCGATATCCGGTGCATGCGAATGCGCCCGCCAACCGCTTCCGGTTAGAAGCCTATCCGCTTGCGGCGATGGTAGGAGATCGCGCGATCACCTTCGTCGCCAGAGCCGATAGTGATTTCCATTATGATGTTCTGTTGAAGAATGGCTCGGGTGACGAACGCCAGGTCAAAGTATTGGCGCCCAATCGGGTCCACATCGACACGGCCGGCGAAACGAACGTTTCGCCAACGGGTTGGCTGGTACGGGACGGCAAGGCCACCGGCGAACGGCTGGCGACGGACTACGAGCGGCTTTTCGAAGAAACCATCGCTGCAATTACGCAGTACGACTGGGGTACGACCGAGCCCTATTTCGAAGAGCTCAATATTCACGTCGGACTGCCGGCTGCCGATGAGCCCCTACCGGTCGGGGACGAAGTCATGAGCCTTCGGGAGGCGCTGCACGAGGACTTCTATTTCTCGCTGCTTGAGTTCTTCCAGAAGAGATCCGGCCGGCCGCTCGGCGATCGCGGCTTGAAGCCGGGACAGATCGTTCCGCAGATCCTGTTATCTTCCGGCGAAATCTCCGCCAAGGTAGAAACGCAAGCATTGGCCTCACGTTACTGGGACGGTGCGGAGCAGCAGATCGAGACGGCAGCAGAGCCCCTGGCCGTGCGGCAGATCGAGGCCATGCTGGAAGAGATCGGCGGCGAGACGTTTGAAGCCATCACCCGTTCCGGCCGCGCGGTCAAAGCTCGCTATATCAAGGGCCGCGACGCGGCTGTCATGATCAGCGGCGGGCAGCATGCCAATGAGACAACCGGGGGCGTCGGCGCGCTGCGCGGCGCGCGGAGGCTCGTAGCGATCGAAGGCGCGCATTTCACGATCTCGCCGCTGGAAAATCCCGATGGCTACGCGCTGCACCAGCGCCTGCGCAAGGACAACCCGCGCCACATGTATCATGCCGCACGTTACACCGCTCTCGGCGACGACCTCGAATATCGCACCGAGGCGAATGCCAGTCTCTATCTCTACGAGAAGAAAATTCGCTTCCTGGCGGAAAAGCTGAGCGGTGCGCAACTGCATGTCAATCTGCACGGCTATCCCGCTCATGAATGGACCCGTCCGCTTTCCGGCTACGTGCCGCGGAACTTCGCCATGTGGACGTTGCCGAAGGGCTTCTTCCTGATCGCCCGCTACCATTCCGGCTGGGCAGCGCAAGCCAAACGGCTACTGGATAGAGTCACCAAGCATCTGGGCGCCATTCCCGGACTGCTGGACTACAACAACAAGCAGATCGCCCTTTACGAAATACACGCCGGCGAAACGGGCTTTCGGATCATCAACGGCTTTCCGTGTCTCGCAGATGTCGACGATCGTCACACCGTGCCGGTAACGCTGATTACCGAATATCCTGACGAGACCATTTATGGCGACGAATTCATCGCCGGCCACACCGCACAGATGGAAACGGTCCTCTCGGCATATGACGCCTGGCAGGACATCACAGCTTCCAGCTGAGTGGAGTCGATCACAGCATATCATCAAGTGCGGCCATTGCACTTGATGATACTTAGAAGACTTTCACATCCCTATTGATACGTAGATGCCTCGGCATTCGGCGCAACTCGACGGAATATCGTACGCAATTAATGCGGAATTCCAATACTTACGATATTGGTTCCTTGAGCGGGTATGTACGTGTATTTGTTCGCTTGGTGCATTTATTGATATAAGTGCTGCGATCAGCCCATACTATGTAATTGTCGTTGCTCAAATCGAGCATATTCCGAAGCCATAGAAGATATGCCCGACGTACTTGCGCTTTTTCATCGATGCGATGGACATACAAAGTTGGTGATGTCTCGGTGCCTATCTAATCGATCAAGATCGCCTCAGATGAGCACTCATCTGCGGAAAGTATAAAGCCCGCACGAAGCGGGCTTTATCATCATTCGGCAGTGGCATCAGCCTTTACCTTGCGGCCGCGTTTCGGCTTTGCCGCTTCGGCACTTGCTGCCGCCGGAGCCACCTTTGCCTTTGTGACCTTAGGTGATGCTTTGCTTGCCGCAGGCTTTGCGGCAGCTGGTTTCGCTGCAGCCGGTTTAGCTGCTGTCGATTTTGCTGCGGCAGCCTTAGCTGCTGCCGGCTTTGCCTTTGCCTTGGAAGCGACAGCGTCTCCGCCGGACTTTGCCGCGTTCAGCAATGCAACACGGCGGCGGCGGTTCTGCTCGAGCGCCTGCTGAAAGCCTACGTCCTTTTCCGCATGATATGCCAGATCCTCGAGAAACTCCGCCACGTCCTTAACGGATTCCACGACGATATAGCTCAACCCTTGACCGGCATTGATCGAGTCACGCCCAACGGTGACACCGAAGCCACCGGGCACACGCTGGAACCAGGTGGAACGCCACTTCTTGAAACCAGCGGCGTCTCGCGCGTACTCTTCCAGATATGCTTTCTGCTCCTCTACTCTTGCACGAAAAGTATCGACTACATTCCGCGCGCCAGCCTTAGGCTTATCAGCCTTCTTCGAAGACCATTTCTCCAGAAAGTTTGCCATTGTCTGTTTCTCTTCAGGTTTGCGTTTTGTCCAAGCGGCCGTTTGTTCGGGTCAGCGATAACGGGGTTGCTCCACATGGATAGCCGCATAAATGTATAAGATAAGTATATAATGGCAACATCATCCGTTATCATTGCTTACGGACATGCCTCGGCACCTGCACGATCGCCTGTGGCCCGCCTCAATAATATGGGGACCCTATCGGCTTAGCGGCCGAAATATCCGGCTACTCTTGATGAAGATTGACGTGACTGCCAGCAGATGGTGCGACGCAACATATCCGCTCTTCGAAGCCGTTTCCTTTAGATGCTTATATCGATCGGAAAGCCGGAACAGCCTCTGGCCTGAGTGGCACCCGGCATCTATGTCCAGCACGTTCGTGATAGTTCCTCAAGGCAATATCGGGAGCCGAAAGAATATCTCTCAGCTCCCGATATTTTGCTTGCATAATGATTAGCTGCGACTGCAGCGTGCCTATGCGGCCTTTGTCAGCTCGCCATGCGGATCGAGAACGAACTTGGTCGCAGCACCCTGGTCGAAGCTCTCGTAGCCTTGAGCTGCATCCTCGAGCGAGATGATCTTCGCATTGACGATATCGGCAATAGGCAACCTGTCGTGCAGGATCGCCTGCATAAGCTGCCTGTTGTATTTGATCACCGGCGTCTGGCCGGTGTGGAAGGATTGAGCCTTCGCCCACCCAAGGCCAAAGCGCAATGACAGGCTGCCATGCTTGGCGGCATTATCGACCGCGCCAGGGTCTTCCGTAACATAGAGACCGGGAATACCGATCGATCCCGCTGCACGCGTGATCTCCATCATCTGATTGAGGACGATAGCCGGCTGTTCGCCACCGGAATGCCCCCTTGCCTCGAAGCCGACAGCATCGATTGCACTATCCACTTCATTGGTGCCGACGACTTCGGCAATCATCTCTCCAAGGCGGTCGCTCTTGGAGAGATCGATCGGCTCGAAGCCCACCTTGGCGGCATGCGCAAGGCGATCCTTATTGAAGTCGCCGATCATGACGACGGCTGCACCCAGGATACGAGCGGAGGCGGCGGCGGCAAGACCAACCGGGCCGGCACCTGCGACATAGACCGTCGATCCCACGCCGACGCCGGCACGAACCGCACCGTGAAAACCGGTCGGCAGGATGTCGGACAACATGGTGAGATCGCGAATCTTCGCCATCGCCTTGTCGCGATCGGGAAATTTCAGCAGGTTGAAGTCTGCATAAGGCACCATGACGTAGCGTGCCTGACCGCCGATCCAGCCGCCCATATCGACATAGCCATAGGCGCCACCGGCACGCGACGGGTTCACCGTCAGGCAGACGCCGGTATCCTGCGATTTGCAGCAGCGGCAGCGGCCGCAAGCCACGTTGAATGGAACCGACACAATATCGCCGATGTCGAGCATTTCGACGTCGAGACCTTTTTCGATGACCTGTCCTGTGATCTCGTGACCAAGCACCAGACCCGGCATGGCCGTCGTACGGCCGCGCACCATGTGCTGATCGGAGCCGCAGATATTCGTGGAGATCACCTTCAGGATCACGCCATGCTCGATGCGCCGGCCGTCCGGCGCTTCCAGTTTCGGATCGTCAATATTGCGGACCTCGACTTTGCCGGGCCTCAAATAGACAACGCCTCTGTTCCCAGTCATGCCATCTCCTCCTTGGTTTAACGCTGATCTTCGTTACGAGCGCTTGCGCGCCTCAGATCGGCCCGCTCCTCAACGGGCTGAACAGCAGCAAAACGGCCGCGGATGTCGCCACCTCAGCAGCATCCACAACCGGTGCAGATATGACCGATCGGTGAGGAAGCAAGAGATGGATGGCGCAATCTGAAAAGCCTCCCATCCGCCTCCGGATCACTCGTCGCGATCATCAGGCCTGCTGTCCAAAGCTCGATTATGCTCGTCAAACCCGTTCTTCAAAACCCGGTTTGACGCACTTTGGCCCGAGAAGAGCCGAAGTATGACCCTTCTCGCGCTCCCATCAAGAGATATCTCGATGGTGCCTTGAACATGGATAGAAGATCATGCCTCGGGGTAAGGCGCGCGCAGGAAAGCGACATCAGTGCCTTGCAAGGCGACATGGCGCGCTTTCATTCCGAAGCTCCGGCAATGCGGAACACGCTTCGGCTTGCGGCTATTTGTTTGCCTTGCTTTCAAGGCCAGTACGGATTTCTGGACAGTTCCCCTTCCTGCGGCCTGTCGAGGACAAGACAGCCCGCAGGAATTGCCAATGCGATCAACTATTTGATTGCGGCGTCTTCACCCGCCTGGATCCAGATCGCGACGTCAACCGGCTCCACATTTCTGCTGCCAACAAGGAAAATCGCATCCGCTGCGACAGGCGCACTTACGGCTGTACTGCCGTAGTTGAAAGCGAAATGCAGCTTGCCGCGTCGAGCAAGGCGCAGGTCGCCGAGATCGGGCAGGCAGTCGACATCAGCCCAGGCAAGCGTGTCGCCCATCAGTTTCAGCAGGAACTCTTCGCGCGGAAGCGTTGCGCAGTAGCGCGCCTTCTCATTGCCGATCAGCGCCGGTGTATCGGGGCGATACTCCCCCTGGAACGTTGCAAGCACGGTTTCCCTCGTGCGGATCGTTTCCCGCCATCCGGTCGTCTGATGGCTGGTATTGCCGTAGAGCACGGCCTCGGACTGAAACGCCGGCAGGGACTCGACGCGCGTAACCCGGAAATCGAGAAGATCGCCAAGGACACCCGGCGGCAGATCGCCCGGAATATGCATGTCGCGCGTCTTGCTGCCGCTGCGGGGACCGAACAAGACCTTCGCATCCGATGCCTTGAGCCGCGCAATGAAATCCGCATCAGGGATGACAAGATCAGGTGCCAGCACGAGCTTGTATCCGTCGAGATCGGAATGCTGTCCTACGAAATCGATATCGACCCCGAGACGCGAGACGGCGGAATACCAATCAAGCGCGATCGCGGAGGCGGCATAGTCGCGCCCCTGCGGCAGGGCGCGAGTCGCAAAACGCGAGTCATAATCGAGCAGCAGCGCCACGGAAGCCTTGCCGCGCTTTTCGCCCTTGGGCAGCAGCTTCATCTCCTTGATGACCTCGGCCACTTCCTTATAGCCCTGATCCTCTTCGCTGTTGGGCAGCAGAAGGCCGGCATGGAATTGCTCCTGCGCAAAGGGCGCCTGACGCCAGCGGAAATAGGACACCATGTCGACGCCGTGGGCATAGGCAAGCCAGGTCCACAGCCGTACCATGCCATCGGCCGGCGACTGATTGTGCGACGCCCAGTTCACCGGTCCCGGCTGCTGTTCCATGACCCAAACGCGGCCGCGGCCGACTGCACGATAAAGATCGTGGTTGAAAGCAGGCTGATCGGGGTCGCCGACGCGCAGATAGCGCTGCTTTTCCTCTGCGCTCAGTCGGCCATTGATGAGCCCGCCCATGGGATAAACGTCCCACGAGGCGATATCGATGTCCTCACCAACCTTATAGTGATCGAAGTCGGTATTCTGCGACATGAAGTTATGCGTCACCGGCCGGCCCGGCGAATGGCGGCGAATGATGTCGACCTGCGCCTTGTTGAAGTTCTGTACCTCATCGGAGGCGAAGCGGAAGTAATCGACAAGATGCGTCGGCGTAGGCTCTTCGACGAGATTGTTGGGCAGATCCACCTCATCGAAGCTATTGTAATGCATGCTCCAGAAGGTGGTGCCCCAAGCTCGGTTCAGCTCCTCTATGGTGCCATATCGAGCCGCAAGCCATCCGCGGAACGCGTGGAGCGCCCCTCTTGAATAGCTATGGATTGTATCGTGATCGCCATACTCATTGTCGGTCTGCCAGGCATGGACGAAAGGATGTTCGCCATAGCGCTGCGCGACCGCCTCGGTGATACGGGCGGCCTCCAGACGATAGCGTTGGCTGGAGAAGCAGTAGTGCCGGCGCGCACCGAATTTGCGGACAACACCGCGCGCGTCGACGGGAAGAATATCGGGATAGCGGTCCACCAGCCACTTCGGAGGCGCGGCCGTCGGAGTGCCGATGATTACCTTCAACCCCGCCTTACCGAGTACCTCGACAGCCTCATCGAACCACTCCCAATGGAAGACGCCGGATTGCGGCTCGATGCGCGACCAGGCAAACTCGCCGATACGCACCCAGGCGAGCCCGAGTTCCACCATGCGAGCGGCATCCTCTTCCCATTTCGCCCTTGGCCATTGCTCCGGATAGTAGCAGACACCAAGCTCCAGCATGCCGGCATCCTGCCGGCTTGCATCGAAATTGTTCTGTCTGGCGAGCGGCTTGTGCACTGTCTTGTCCTTCATCATTCAAGTCGCCGAACGTCGGGCATTACCCTTGTCGCAGTCGAAATTTAAACGTTTATATCGCCGCTAAAACCAATGCGGCATGATCTCTGTGGTGAGGTGAAAACTTAGCGGCCCGGCAGGCGAGACAGGGTCTCGTCCAGTGCATCGAGGAACCGGTCGCAATCCTCCGTACTGAAGGGCGCCGGAGGCTTCACCTTCAGCACGTTATGATGCGGGCCTTCGCTGCCGAGCAGGATACGATGCTTGCGCTTCATCTCCGCGATCACGAAGTCCAGCTCCGCGGCTGCGGGTTCCAGGGTTTTGCGATCACGCACCAGCTCCACGCCGTTGAAAAGGCCATGGCCGCGCACATCGCCGATGATCTCATGGCGTGCCGCCAGCGCCCGCACGCCATCCATCAACCGGTCGCCAACAACACGGCAATGGTACATCAGCCGCTCGTCGCGGATGACATCGAGAACCGCGAGGCCAATCTCCGCGGAGACGGGGTTGCCGCCGAAAGTGTTGAAATACTCCATGCCGTTGGCGAAAGAGGCGGCAATGGCTTCCGTCGTCACGACGGCTGCCATCGGATGTCCGTTGCCGATCGGCTTGCCCATGGTGACGATGTCGGGCACTACGCCCTGCAATTCATGCGCCCACATATGGTTGCCGACGCGGCCGAAGCCGACCTGGACTTCATCGGCCAGACAAAGACCGCCTGCCGCCCGCACATGGGCGTAGGCTTCCTTCAAGTAATTGGCCGGGAGCGTCAGCTGACCACCGGTGCCTAGAATGCCCTCGCTGAAGAACAACGCGGGACGACGTCCCTCCACCGCAAGAGCGGCAACCTGGTTGTGCACGTCCTCCGCATATTTGCTGCCGGCATCCGCATCGCCATAGCGGAAGCGGCCGCGATAAAGATCAGGCATCTCCGCCACCCGGACATGCCGCGGACGCCCCTCTCCGCCCTTGCCGGCAAACTTGTAGGGGCTGACATCGATCAGGCTGGACAGATGCCCGTGATAGGCATGATCGACGGTGATGATATCACGATTGCCGGTATAGGCGCGCGCCAACCGGATCGCGAGATCATTCGCTTCGCTACCAGAATTGACGAAGAAACAGACGTTAAGTGGATCAGGAAACAGGCTCGCCAGACGGCGGGAATATTCCACCAGTGAGTCATGCAGATAGCGCGAGTTCGTGTTGAGCTTCCCGATCTGCGCCTGTGCCGCCTTCACCACGCGAGGATGGCAATGGCCGACGTGGCAGACGTTGTTGACCATATCGAGCCAGCGCGTGCCCTCTTCATCGATCAGATAAGCGCCCTCACCGCCGACGATTTTCAGCGGCGTTGCGGAATAGGCGATGCTGAGCGAGCGGCCGATGCGGCGATAACGCTCGCGCACCAGAAAATCCTTGTCCCGCGCGACGACGACCGACGCAGGCTTAGAGAAACCGAATACGACGCTCGGATCGGGGCTGATAGCCCGCCACACCTGCCATTGATCGCGCACGCCGACACCGTGCATCTGCGCACCGAGGCCGAGATGATCCGTGACGATCTGGAAATGCAAATGCGGAGACCAGTTGCCGTTTTCCGACGCCTCGCCGAGAGTGCAGAAAGCCTCGCCCTTGGTGATTATCTGCCCTACCGAGAGTTTGGCCACACTTTCCCGCGAAAGATGGCCATAGAGACTCCAGAAGACATCTCCGTCATCCGTACGATGTTCGAGCAGCACCGTAGGGCCAAAGCCGAACGCGACGGCATCGTCGTGAATGAAGGCGACCGTCCCGGCAAAAGGCGCACGCACAGGCTCTTGCGCTTCCCCGAAGAGATCGACACCGAGATGAATGCTGCGGCGCTGGCCGGCGGTCGGCGTCCGATAGGCATCGCTCTTATAGATGTTGCGATCTTCACCGTAGAGACCAATGGCGAAATCGGCCCCAGCCTGTTCGACACGCTCTTCGATCAAGCGAGCCGCACCGGCGGCGTCGAGCAAGGCCCAGCTGTCCGCATCCGGTCCCGACACGGTGAAATCGAGCGCCAGTACCTCCGGCTTCGCGACCGACGGCCTGAAGACACCCGCAAAGTCATGCGCGTTCCGCTCCAGCCAGCGCTCGATGCGGGGGCTATGCGGAACCGGATCGAAGCCGCAGGCATCGCGGATGCGGGCAATCGCCAACGAGCGGTTTTCCTGCAGCAGGCGCTGTAGCTCGCGCCAGACGTCTTCCTGACTGACGAGAAGATAGGTATTTTCCGGATTTTCGCGGATCTGCTTTGCCGCCATGCACATGCTAACGGCATAACGTGTGCAGGTCAGATCGAAGATCAATTCGGCTTCGATCTCGTTGATTGGATTGACGGCATGATAGGCACCTGCAAGGCGACCGATCGTCTCGACCGGATCTGCCGTGCCGATCAGCGCATAAGCGCCGGCAACGGCGATTTCGATGACCCGCCAGGTTTCGACCATATCGCCGAAGTCGAGCAGGCCGCTCACGGCACCGGTCTCGCCAAGCAGGACGTTGTAGTCGTTGGCGTCATTATGGATGACCTGGCGCGGGCATTGCTGCAATCGCGGCAGTATCTCGCCAACGAAACGCTCAAGGATAGTCGTCACGGTTTCGCGCTTTTCGGCATCCGTAATGAAGGCAAGGTTTTCCAGATGCATATCGGCGCGGCCGATATCCCAGGCGTAAGTACGCTTGGCACCGGGATGGCTGAAGTCTTCGAGGCTGCGATCCATCTCGCCCAGCAGTTGACCGAGAGTAACGACGCTTTGCATGCCACGCGCAGTAGATTTCGACCAGACGCTGCCATTCAGCCACGTCAGCAGGCGCGCGGTACGTTTGCCGCGCAGCTCCGCTGCAATGGCGGTGGCACCATTCCTGTCCGCCAGCGCACGGGAGATCGGAAGCTGCGGCGCAATGCGCGCCAAATGATCAAGCACGGCAATCTGCATTTCCAGATCGTCGGCATCGCCCGGCGCGTGCAGCTTGAGCAGGAAGCGGCTTCCGTCTTCCGCCTCGACGCAATAATTGAGATCGTGTTCGCCCGGCAGAGCGGTTATCTTGCCCGAGACGTCATAGCTGTCGCGGAGTAGTGCGTCGATCGCCCGGATCTCACCGTCATGCTGGCTGTTCGCGTCGGTCATTGCCAAACTCTTTTCCTTACCAAGATATTGCTTTGCCGTCGTAGGCGCGAAAACTGCCGGTCTCCGCCATCGTCGTCGTGTCGATCAGGTCCTTCAGCCCTCGCGCGCTCCGCTCGATGTCGACAACCGCGTCCGGACCACCCATGTCGGTGCGGATCCAGCCGGGATGCAGCGATAGGACCGCGATATCCTCGCACCGAAGATCCTGCGCCAGCTTCACGGTCGCCATGTTCAATGCGGCTTTCGAGCAGCGATAGGCATAGTCGCCGTCGTCGTCATCCAGCGTCCCCTCCGCGAGGGATCCGGCCCGGCTGCTGATGTTAACCAGCACCTTGCGTCGCCCGAGGCAAAGATTTTCCCTAAGAGCTTGAGCAATCAGCAACGGCGCCAGCGCGTTGATCCGCATGACCTCTATGAAATCATCCGTCCGCAGCGACGCGAGCCCGCCAGTGTCGCCTCGAACCGCCGCATTGTTGATCACGATGTCGATCGTCGTGCCCTTGAGCATTTTTCCAAGCGTTTCGATCGACGCCGCATCGTTGACGTCGAGCGGATAGAACAGCATGGAAGCCATCGCCTCCGGGAGCTCCTGGCGTGCGCACGCCAGTACCCGCCAGCCTTCACCGGCATACAGCTCTGCGAGCATTCGTCCGAGACCGCGCGAGGCGCCGGTCACCAGGACTGTACCCGGCCCCTGTAATCCCGACGGCCTGTTAGCGGTGCTTGACGTCATATTTCTTCTCGATGAGGCTCACGAAGCTGGCGGCCGCAAGCGTCAGCAGGATGTAGAGAACCGCTGCGGAATTATAGGGCGCAAAGGGCAGGAAGCTTGCCGACTGGAACTCGCGCATGCGCTGGGTGATATCGCGGATCGACAGGATCGACAGAAGCGACGTGTCCTTCAAGATAGCAATCAGTTCATTGCCAAGCGGCGGAATGATGATGCGGAATGCCTGCGGGATGATAACCAGCCGGGCAGTCTGCCAGCGATTGAGGCCGATGCTTGCCGCAGCTTCGATCTGGCCGACAGGGATTGCGTTGATGCCCGAGCGGAAGATCTCGGCGAGATAGGCCGAATAAGCAAGAGCCATGGCAACGATGCCGCGCATCAGGTTCGGAGGATCGAATACGCCCTGGGTCGCATCCTTCAGAGCACCGCTGAGCGGCAGTCCGACGTAGAGCACGATAACGAGCATCGGGATGCCGCGGATCGTATCGACAATGAACTCCGAGCCGATCGACAACGGATGCCGGCGATGGAGAAAGCCGCCAAGGGTCAAAAGACCGATGATAATGGCGACCACGGAGAAAGTTATACCGGCGGCGCGGTCACGGTCGTTCAGTGCCTGGGTGCGCCATATAACCGGCCAGTCGGACGGCACGGACGCCTCAGGCAGTAATGCGCCGCTGACATCCTGCTTCTTGCCGACAGCCTCGATGGCCTGCTGGGGAGTGACGAAGGTCCTGACCGGCGTTTCCGCTTTCGGAGCCCCCTCGTACTGGCCGAAGCGCACCGCGCTGATCAAGCCCGACGGCGTGTTGGTGACGATGCCGATCTTGCCGCCGAGCGTGCCGGCCAAAACGTAGTTGTCGCGCGGCTGCAGCAGGAACCAGGCGGAAAGAGCAGCCAGACCAAACGTCGTCGCCACAAAAAAGATCAGGCTTGAACGCGTATAGCGCAGCTTCTGCAGCCCCACCCATATGAGACCAAGAATCGCAGCCAGAAGATAGGCAGCGATGGCGGCGCGGATGGTAGTGGCAAGGCCGGACGCGAAGGCGATGTAAGCGATCAGGAAAATGAAGGCAAGGCCGGCGCCGTTGACCACCCCGAGCAGCCATGCGCCTGCCCGGCGCGCGGCACTCTCAGCCGCGACGGCTGCGCGGTTGCCGATCGCGAGCAGCGCGAGACCAGCCACCAACAGCAGCGCATAGGCCGGCCAGACCCAGGCTTCGACCTGCCGCACGGCCCCATCGGCAGCCGGCGTCAACTGACGCGGGGTCACGCCCTTGACAATGAGATCGGATTTGAAGGGATCGACGCTGTTGGCGACCACCGAGGCGATGAAGGGATGAACCATATCGCCCGCGAGGATTGCGGCAGTCGCGATGAGACCAAGAAGTGTCACCGCAATGGTGAGGCGCGGTCGCGCGACGTTCGCCCGCGACAGGAAAAGAACGGCGATACCCGAAGCGAAAGCGGCCGACAACAGCAAGAAGCCGGGCACAAACGCCGAGGATCCCGGTTCCACGCCGAGGATGGCCTGCAACGACCGCAGATAATCCGGCGAGGACGCAAACAGATAGACGATGAAAGGCAGCGCCGCGAGAATGATCAGGTTGCTGGGCCGCACGCTTTTTATGAACAACATTCCGGCCTCCAGCGCCAGATCGAGCAGACGAGGTCGGGAGCGCGCAGCGCGCTCCCAACAGGAACTTACTTGAGGCCCCAGTACTTGGCGATCAGCTTGTCGAGCGTCCCATCCTTCTTGATCTCCTGCAGGCCCTCATTGAAGGCTGCGACGTTCTCGTCGCCCTTGCGGAAAACGAGACCGATCGGATCGGACTGCAGACCCTTTATGGCTGCTACCAGCTGGCCGGCGAATTCGCGCTCATAGGCGGCGGCATTGGCGCCATTGATGACGACGCCGTCGACGTCCTTGTTTTTGAGGGCGATGATCGCCGCGCTGAACGTGTCATATGCGGCAACGTTTTCCTTGCCGACGAGGCCTTCTGCGACCTGGGCATCGGTCGTATTGGCTTGCGCCGAAAGCTTGCGACCCTGTGCTTTGAACTGCTCGAGCGTGATGCCCTGATCCTCAGCGCGCGTCAGGATGACCTGGCTGTTGATAATGTACGGATCGGAGAAATCCATAGCCTTCTTGCGCTCGTCTGTGACCGACACGCCGGAGGCGACAAGATCGAAATTGCCCTGATCGAGGGCGGCGAAGATGCCATCCCAGCCTGTCGTCACGAACTCGGCCTGGCAATGGATCTTGGTGCAGATGGCGTTTACAACATCAATGTCGAAACCGACGATCTGGCCACTCGCCGGATCGATGCTTTCCATCGGCGGAGAGGTCGTGTCGGAACCAATCTTGAGCAGCTTGCCGCCGAGATCCGCGGCCTGGGTGGCGCCTGCAGCCAATACGGCAAATGCAAGCGTCGCGACAAATTTCTTCATTTCTTCCTCCTCAATCGTCGGAACTGCCACCTTGGCAACTCTCGACAAAACCCTAAAGAAGATCCGGCCCCCTCGACGCCATCAGTCAGATCCTCGCTTCACGCCATTTTACCTAGCAAGGAATATAAACGTTTTCAATGCAAAATATAAACGTTTTTATTTCCGAATCTAAAGAACTGTGCACAAACACCTCCGAGGCGAAAACCCCGACGTGAACAGGTTTTGGATGCTGAAGGAAGAGACGGAATTCGAACAGACGGCGCGGAGCATGTCTCTAGGATCAGCGTTTTGGTGTGACGCGATCGTCGGAGCGTTCGATGAGCCTGGGCATGATGAGGGCTTGCAGTGCCTCGGGCGGTTCGCCTTCCATGCGGCGCAGGATGTAGCTGCCCAGAAGCTCGCTCGGCTCGTGGATCGGCAGGAAATAGGTGGTGATCGGCGGCGCGAAATACTGGCTGACATTGAGATCGTCGGTCGCATTGATCACCGCATCGCGGCCATGCACCAGAC